>SFTR01000038.1 GCA_004560915.1 bacterium
CGGTGTTAATAAACAATGGTGCCAGTATCATGATTGTCGCTAAATATCTTGGTCATGCTAAGATAGATGAAACACTAAATACCTACTCTCACCTATTTAAAAATAAGATGGATGAGATAGTAAAAACTATGGATAATTTAGAATAAAAAATACTCTACATTAACAAGCGGTTAATGTAAAAGTTAATGTAACCACTAATTTTATAAAAATCAAAAATACGGAAATCCTTTATTTATAAGGGTTTCCGCTAATTTTAAACGATTTCCCGCCGGGTGCAGGGGGTTAATGGAGGCGATGTTATATGGATAAAAAAGATTATTTAATAAGTTATTTACTTGTTATCATTTTCTTATTACTTTTTATAATATTTTTATTAATTTTCACAAATCAATAAAAAGACCTAACTCACTTTGTAGTTAGGCAAAACATAAAAACATGTGATACCTAGCCTACAGGGGGCAGGTACTTCACTAAAAATAGTTTATCATATTTTAATATATATTGTAAATGATTTATAAAAAGTAAAATTACTATTTCTAGTATCAATTCTTATTCTTAAATTTATAGCCTCTAGTATAAGGTATTAACTTATTACCCTCAACTACATATGCAGTTTTAGCAACCTCTAATATTGGTAAATCACTTTCACTATCACTATAAGAAGTAATAATTTGAGCATTAGGTATAACAGTAGCAAGTCTCTTTAACTTTTCTTCTCCTTTACAGTTTCTACCTATAATATTACCATCTTTATCAGTTCTAGTAGCTATTATATATCTAATACCAAGTTTCCTACAGAAAGGAACAATCCATAGTTCATAAGATGCACTTATTACAATATCATAATCACTCTTTCTAGATAAATACCAAGGTTTAATATTCTTCATATGAGAATTAACAAATCCTTCAATAAATTTATCTAAATCATCTATTTTAAATAAGAATGAAAGCATAGCTTCTTTAACTCTTTCAAAAGAAATCATACCACGTTTATATTCTTTTTCTAAAGCCTTAGTTCTTTTTAAAGCCTTCATAACCATAAATGGATGCTTTTTAAATGAATAAAGTAATATATCTCTATTAGTGTCACCATTATATATAGTATTATCAAAATCATATATATTCATATTATCACCTAACTTATTTTATCAAATTTTATTTAAAAAATAAATCCATTATTTATATATTTTAATTGTATCAATACCAAGCATCATTATTATATTTCTAACAATACTTGTATACATAAACCATCTTTTAATTACTTTAAGTCTAAGTTTTATTTTAAGATTAATTGTTTTAAATCTATATAATTTAGTTATTTTATTAATATTATCATTTTTTATTATTATTTTTGATAAAATATCTGCACTTTTAATAGCACTACTTATACCTTCAAAAGAACTAGCACTTATAAATCCAGCAGCTTCACCTATTAAATATGCTCCATCTTTTCCAGTAACAAAATCTTTAAATCTTTTAGGTCTATAAACTAAACATGCCTCACGTTTTACCGATTCATTTAAATCAACGTTAAGAAATTTTGATAATCTATTCTTTTGTTCAAAAAATTTATCTTTTGAATTTTTTATATCAAAGGCTCCACCATATATTAAATATTCATCTTTATGTATTAGCCATGAACAACTATCACTAGTTTTTCTATCAAATATACAAGAATAAAACGAATTACTTGTATCAACACATTTATACCATTCTTGTATAGCCATATATTTCATAATATTATTTTTATAGAATGTTCTTCTAACAATTGAATTGCATCCATCGGCACCAACTATTATTTTAGAATTAATTATAGATTTTTTATTTTTTTCTAATACTTCTAAAATATAATTATCTTGCTTTTTAATACTTACTACTCTACCATTTATTTTTTTAACATTTTTAGGTATTAATGATACTAAATACTTATCAAACTTATATCTATCCATATTTAGATAATATCTTTGATAATATTTTATTTGCTTACTTACTAAATCCATAGTTTTAACTGAAAATATTTGTGGACTAACTAGTATATCTTTAGGAATAACTAAATCATAATGAGCAAGTTCCTTTTGAGCATCAGGTGCTAAAAGACCGCCACAAGGTTTTTTATTTTTCTCATTTTCAGCATCTATAATTAATATTTTCTTATTAGTCTTAGATATTAATTTAGCAAGTGTACTACCAGCAGGACCAGCGCCAATAATTACTATATCGTACATATATTTCTCCTTTGTTTAGTATTATAGTAAATTAACAATTTATTAACAATTGATTTTACATCACTTTACAAAAAAAGATAACTTTCGTTATCCTTCGTTTCTCATAAATGCTTCATATTTATCCATTATATCTTTAGGATCTCCTTGAGCTTTTATAAGTCCTTCATGAAGCCATATTACTTTATTACATAGTTCTTTAATAGTATTACTATTATGTGAAACTATAACAACTGTTCTGTCATCATTACTTATAAGTTCTTTCATTTTATTATAGCTTTTCTCTTTAAAATGTATATCTCCTACACTAAGAACTTCATCAATAAGCATAATATCAGTCTCAAGTATAGCTGTTATAGAAAATGCAAGTTTAGAATGCATTCCTGAACTATAACTTCTAACTGGTCTATATATAAAATCACCTAATTCTGAAAATTCTATAATATCATCTATCTTAGCTTCTATTTGTTCTTTAGAATATCCAAGTAACATACCTGATAAGAATATATTTTCGTATCCAGTTAATTGTTTTTGAAAACCTACTCCTATTGATAGTAGCGAAATACTATTCCCATGTAAATTAATACTTCCTGAATCAGGTGAAAATATACCAGATATTGCTCTTAAAAGGGTACTTTTACCACTACCATTCTTTCCACATATACCAAGTATTTGTCCCTTTGGTACTTCAAAAGATACACCTTTTACAGCCTTAAATACTTTACCACTACCTCTTGCTTTTAATCCTCCTTTTTTCAAAGAGAATCTATTCATATCCCTATAATACACGTGTAAATCTTTTACAGTTATAGCCATTTCTTCTTTCTTCATTATTTCATCACCTTTACATATGTATTTTCATATTTATAAATTGTTTTAATTCCAAGCATGCATATTAATATGCCAACTAAGAACCATACTAGTGTCCACATACCTACTGGAGCACTCTTATATATAAGTACATTTCTCATATTATAAATAAAGTTAGCTATAGGATTTAAATCTAATAATATAGTTCTATAAAGAACATTATGTATTCTAGTACTTATATCATAGAAAACACCAGTCATATAGAATATTAATCTAAGTGCTATATTAACTAAATTAGTTAAATCTTCAGCAAATACACCTAAATGCATAACAATAGTACATACTCCAAAAGTAAATACTAAAACTGTTATTATAATAGGTATAAACCATAATACATTCCATGTAATAGGTACTTTATAAATACACATAAATATTGCAACTAATAAGAATGAAACTGCCATCTTAAATGCATTAACACCCATCTTTATTAAAATTAATACAAACTTGGGTATATATACCTTCGTAACAGTATCTCTATTACTAGAAACTAGTTTTACACTACACGTAACCATCTTATTAAAGAAATTCCATATAGATAAACCAATAAATACAAATACTGGAAAATATTGTACATGAGATCTAAACACTACATTAGCTATAAATGTATATATAAGCATAAATGCAAGCGGTTCTAAGATCATCCATAAGAATCCTAAATATGAATTAATTACTTCTGTTTTTAACTCTGCCCAAGTGGCATACATTATATAATTTTTATACTTCTTTAAATCATTTACAAATCTTTTCATATAACTCCTCGCATATCAATTTTACCATATTTATATATTAAAAGCCACAAAAAATGATTATTAGTAGTACTAACAATCATTTATATTCTACTTAGAGAAGTTTTCCATCCATTCACTATAAGATGTTACTTTTTCATAATCACTTAAATGTCTAACTTTTAAAGTAACTTGAGATTTATAATATTTATCAAATAATTCTTTTTTCTTTTTACACATTTTTTTATCTAATGTTTTAGGTACATTATTTTCTTTATAATATTTTTTACTATAAGTTTTATTAAAGTAATAGAAGTTAGATTTATCATTTACTAATCCTGTTACTATCTTACTTGTCATTTTATGATGTATATGACCATACTCACCCTCAGGATTATGAGTAACTATCTTATTCCATTTTTTAAGTTTAATAATATTATCTATATCTCTCTTAATTAAATCATAATCATTTTCCCAATCAGACTTTTTACCATCAACTAAATCTGGATATCCAAGAGTTATATATTCATCATTGAAATATTTCATCATATGTTTAAACTCTCTTAATCTAGTTTCACTAGAACCACAAGTTACACATACAACTACATAGTCTTCCTTCATAAGTTCAGTACCACCAAATAATAAATCATCATCTGGATGTGCAACTACCATAAGATTTTTATAAGCATAATCATCTTTAAATAATAATTTGTATTTTATATCATTAGGTTCTAAAACTTTAATATCTACTTGAGAATCAAAACTATAGAAATCTAAGAATCTATTATCCCATGTTTTACTTACAGGATTATTTTTCCATATATATTTTTCATATTTGTTTTTCTTAATATATATAGGATCCATTTTAGCATCTAATTGCATCTTAACAACTTCATATCTTTCTTTATTACTAACATATACATTATGATAAATATACAAATATGAAGATAAAACAACTATAAGTACTGCAAGTAAACTCTTTGCTATATATCCATTTTTATCTTCTATTAATAAATTATAAAGTTCACTAGCTATCAATATATACACAACTAAAGCAGGTAAACTACATCTTGGACCTACTGGAGTAAGAACTAATAACGGTCCAAGTATTATCACTATACTTACCATATAAAATACTAATCTATATCCAATAACCCTATCATAATATTTATTTTTATCTATAAATACTAATAACACTATTAATAACAATGATACACAATATAATGCAGTCATAAACCCAGTAATATAATGACTACTACCAGTAACTATATCAAAATCAAAGTTAGTTCCAAGTATTAAAAATACACTATAAAATACACTATATAAATTTAATAATTGAAGACATACTTTCTTCCATTTAACAACCTTATTATTTACTAAGAATTTATAACTTAATACTAACATTAAAGCACTAACTACAAGATTAATAACTAAGTTACGAGAAAATGCATTAGTTTGTATTTTATTAAAGTAATTTCTAGCCATAGTAACTATTAAAGATTGTTTAGTAGTTACAGTTCTATAAAAGTCATCCCCCTTTACTACATGTAAATAAGCTCCATTAGTAAACATAATTATTGAACCAACTATGACACCAGCAAAATATATTAAATAACTCTTAGGTATCTTCTTATACTTAATATATGAATAAATACATAAAACTAAACATAAAGCTAATAAATAAGTAGTAATATGTTCCATAAATAATGTGCTACATACACCAAGTATAAATAATAATACCAAGTTATACCATTTTTCTTTAAAATCAACTTTTTTAAAGACATCTTTTATATATGCAATAAATATTAAAACTAATAACATATTAAATGAATAATTAATAAATCCACTAGTATTAACAATTGTTTCTCTAAATACAAACCTATTCACCAAGAATAACATAAGTATTGAAAATATCATAACACCATTACTATTTTTATTAACTATTCTTTTTATTAAATATCCTATACCAAAATAAGTAATAGTCATAAATAATGCTTTAAGTATATTACATCTAGTTAATAATATAACAAGTAAATTACCTAAATATCTACCATTATAATCTTTAAATCCATTTTGTAATCTTTCTAAACCAGTTTTACTTCCCCAAGCCCAATCATCATTAGAATAAGGAAAATAATAAGTTAATAAAAATAAAAATGCAAATAAGAATATATATAGTAAATAAGTTTTCCAATTTTTTTTAATATTTTGTTTTATTTTTTTCATTTTTGCCCCTCACACATAATTTTACGAAATCTATTATATCACTTGTATAACTATTTTTAAATTCTTTTATATATTTTTTTCTAAAATTATATAATTTATTCATATCATAATTATTATTATCAATTTCTTTATATAACTCGTCTAAAGTCAAACATATCTTACCAGGCATATCTGTATCATATTTTAAGTAGAAATCCCTATCATTAACATAATCTTTTTTATCATAAGCATAAAATATCATAGGTTTACCTATAACAGCCACTTCATATATAACTGCTGAATAATCACTTATAACTTTATCTGATACGAATACCATTTCATAAGTATTAAAACTTTTATCAAATATAGCCTCTTTATTATCAAAAGTATACTTAGTAAGTGGATGTAACTTAACTATTAAGTTATATTTCTTATAATTAAAGTTATTTATAAATTCTTTTATATATTCATAATCAGTATTTCCATCTCTAAATGTTGGACAATATAATATATTTTTCTTTTTATTTTTAAGTTTTGGATACTTAGTATATATATTATTAGTTACTTTTTCTATATTTTCTTTATTTACCATTAAATCAAGTCTTGGAAGTGGATATACTCTAAATTTACTTTTATCTTGACCAAATGCTTCACTAAAGAATTTTATACAGTATTCACTACTTGCAAAAATATAGTCATAATTATTATGCATATTCATAACACTAGCTAATTTTTTATTTTCTATATGTTTTACTCTTTCATTACTATTATTTACTACACTAAGACCAAATTTCTTAAATGCACCCATTGCATGCCACATTTGTATAACAGTCAAACTCTTCTTATGTTTACAATTACTTATAACAATACAATATGAATCAAGTATTACAACTTTACTAGTAGCTATAAAATACATTTGTTTAAACATATGAAATACATACTTTATCTTATTAAGAAGGCCAGAATCTAATATCTTACATAAATATACTACATCATACTCTGGCATTTCTTTATTAATTTCTTTTCCAAGCAAAACAAAATCAATATTAATATTATTTGATTGTCTACTTATAAAAGTAATTCTATTTCTAGTTTTAAACAATTTAAATATTGAATATATAATATTAAGAATAAATTTAAATATCTTAATTAGTATTATCATCTTTTTCCCCTGTTATTAATTTCTTAACTACTCTTTCAGTACTCTTACCATCACAAGCACCACAAAAGTAATCAAAGAATTCTTTTAATTTCTTTTTATCTACTTTGCCTTTTTTAATTGAATTTATTAACTCTTTATTATTTTTAGCTACATCTCCATAAGTATATTTAGAAAATGGATAATAAAATCCTCTACTACCATCATAATCTTTATAATCAGGCGTATAAAATATAACTGGTTTATTAAAGAATGAATACTCAAATATAACAGAACTATAATCAGTAATTAGTATATCTGTTATAAATAATAGATCATTTATTTCTCTTTCACTACTTAAATCAAAATAAAAGTCATCATTTTCAAAATCTATATCAGGCATTTCTTTAATAAATGGATGCATTTTTACTAGAAATACATAATCTTTAGAAAAATTCTTTTTTATTAAGTCAAAGTCTATTAAACTATAATCATAGTATGCACTTTTTTGCCCTTGACCTCTAAATGTAGGTGCAAATAATATAACTTTTTTATTTTTAAACTGAGGATATTTTTTATATAGAGTGCTTCTTATATTCTTTTTATATTCTTCGCTAAAGAATATATCTGTTCTAGGAACACCATAAGGATGTACTTTTTCTATATCTATACCAAATGCTTCAGCATAATTTCCTCTTATATTTTCAGAACTAACTATTGTATCAGTATAATTTTTATGTGTTAAACTTGTATTATTATATCCATCTTTACTTTTATTTCTACTATAACCTACTGTTTTAAAGGCTCCCATCGCATGCCATACTTGTATTAATTTAGCATTTTTTCTTATCTTTAATGGATATATTAATGGATAGAAATCATCAACAAGAATATATTTAGCTTTAGCTATATCTCTAACTAAACGTATTTTTTCTTTGAAACCTCTCTTAGCTTTTAATGATTTCTTTAAATGTGTTTTAAGCTCATACTCAGGATTATTCTCTTTTAAATAGTTATAAATGAACTCAAAATTTCCAGAGATATGGTCTCTGGAATCTGATAGAAATAATACAAGTTTATCATCTAATTCATATTTTTTAACATAATAATTATAAATGATTATACAAAATAGTCTCTTTACTTTTTGTAAAAAACCCTTTATATATTTCATATTAAATCTCCCATTTCATTATTGTTTTAAAATCATTGTTTAAGTCATTTTGAAATGCTGTATGTATATCATTAACACTATGTACTTCTACCTCACTAGATATAATTGTACTTAAGTAATCTGGTACATCTTCATTTTCTTCAATGAATTTAATTGATGCATCAAAGTCTTCATAACCACTTCTACTATTGCCTAGTAATGAAAGTCCTTTTTCAAGAATCATTCTTGTATTTAATGGAACATTGTTCTCACTAACACCCATTAATGCAATACTTCCTTGTGGATTTATTATATCTATTATTTGATTAATTGCAGTTTCTGCTTTAGTACCACCAACACATTCAAATGCATGGTCTACTGTTACACCTTCAGGTATTTCAGCAACTTGATATATTTCATCAGCAAATTGGAAATAATGTAGTTTTTCATATCTATTACCAAATACTATAAGTTTAGCATTAGGGAATGTTTTCTTAAGAACAAGTGCAGTAACAAAACCAACACTA
>SFTR01000039.1 GCA_004560915.1 bacterium
ACTATTTTTTCTAATCCACCCATGTATGGTCTTAAGACTTCTGGAATGATAACACTTCCGTCTGGTTGATAATTATTTTCCATAATTGAGAGATATTGTCTACTTATATTTAATGGTTCTATCATTCTTGTAGAAAGCATTCCATTATTGGTATTCATTATTTGCTTTATAGTATCTGTAAGTATTTTTGCTTGTTCATTTGGATATTTAATCAATAGTTCCTTAATTGCACTAGACATAGTATTAATGCTTTTTAGTTCTTCTTGAATTGGTTTCGTAGATTCATTAATTGAGCTGCTCAGTTCTTTCATTAGTTTTGACAGTTGGTTAAGTTGTTCCTTAATTTGATTCATAGGTGCTTTTATTGAATTAATAGCGTTTACATAATTTTTAAGAACATTACTATCTATTTTATAATTAATTTTCTCCTCTTTTTTCATAATAATCCCTTTTCTTTCCTTGACAATTACACTGAAAATATGCCACTTTTCAGTTTGCTTGTCAAATAATTAGTAGTTTCAGTTAGGATAAAACCAAATAATCAGTCAGGATAAAACCAAATAATCACTTGAAAAACCCCCATATTTATGGTAAATTATTAACTGACAAGGAGAAATATATGGAAACAGCGTTATTAATTATATCAATATTACTTATCGCAATTGTCTTATTACAAAGTAATAAAGCATCAGATGCTAGTCAAATAATTACAGGTGGAAATAGTGAATTATTTTCTAATCAAAAAGAAAGAGGAGCTGAACTTCTAATTAGTCGAATCACATTTGTACTAGGAATGGCCTTCTTTATCCTATCATTTGTAATATACATGATATAATTATTAAGGGTACCCTATTTGACAGGTACTCTTTTATTATTGCTAAATTTATGATATATTTATAAAGAATAAATAGGAGAAACAATTATGAAAGAAGAAATAATTAAAAAATTAAAAAGTAAATATGATGCTTTAAGTTTATTAGAAATTAATGATCTATTAGGTTTAGAAAGTCCTGAAGAATTAAAAGAATTAGAACTTACCCTCGAAGAATTAGTTAAAGAATACGTTATTTATAAAACTAAAAAAGATAAATATATTTTATATGATAATAATCCCGGAGTTAAAGCAGGTAAAATAAGCATTAATAAAATGGGAAATGGTTTTCTTCTATTAGAAGGTGACGATTTATACATTAATTACCATAACTTAAATAACGCTGTTGATGGAGATACCGTCTTAGTTGAAGTTATACTTTATAATGGTAAAAAAGAAGGCAAAGTAATTCGCGTCTTAGAACGTGATACTAAAAATATTATTGGAACAATTATTTTCAAAAAGAATAAACCTTTCTTAGAACTAGATGAAAAAAAGAAAAAATTAACTGTTGAAATAGATCCTAATACTTTATCAGGATGTGTTGAAGGAACTAAAGTTGTTGTTAATTTAGTAAAAGAAACTAAAAAAAATTATTACATTGGTAAAATAGTTAAAGTACTAGGTCATAAAGATGATCCAGGTGTTGATATTGCATCCATTGCTTATAAATATAAAATATATGAAGAATTTTCTAAAGAAGCCATGGATATGGCTAATAGCTTGCCAACTGAAGTAGAACCAAAGGATTTAGTAGGTCGTAAAGATTTAACTAATGAAATGATTTTTACAATTGATGGTGATGATACAAAAGATATTGATGATGCCATAAGTTTCAGTAAGCATGATGGAATTTACACTTTAGGAGTTCATATTGCCGATGTATCATACTATGTAACTAAAGATAGTCCTTTAGATAAAGATGCCTTTACAAGAGGAACAAGTTCATATTTAGCGTACTCAGTTATACCAATGCTACCTCACGTATTATCAAACGGAATATGTTCATTAAATGAAGGAGTAGTACGTCTTACTCAGTCTTGTGTAATGGATATTGATTCTAATGGTAACATTATTAAATATGATATATTCCCATCATATATTAAATCAAGTAAAAAAATGACCTATAAAAAAGTTAATGATATTTTAATGAGAGATATAGTTGATCCTGAATATGTTAAATTTGCTGATACTTTAAAAGGAATGAATGAACTAGCCCATATTCTAAGAAAACATAAAGAAAAAAGAGGCTACATCGACTTTGATTTAGATGAACCTAAAATAATATGCGATAAAGATGGAAAATGTATTGATGTTGTAGTTTATGATCGTGAAGATGGTGAAAAATTAATCGAAGACTTCATGATTGCTGCTAACGAAACAGTTGCAACTCATATTTATAATATGGATTTACCATTTATCTATCGTGTCCATGGCGAACCTAAAAAAGAAAAAATAGATTCATTCATTCATCTAGTTAGTTCTATGGGATACAAATTAGTTGGTAAATTTAATGACATTAAACCCATAACTATGCAAAAAATCTTAAATCAATTAAAAGATGTTCCTGAAATAGATACTTTATCTAATATCTTATTAAGAAGCATGCAAAAAGCTGTTTATCAAAAAGATAATATTGGACACTTTGGCCTAGGAAGCTCGTGTTATACCCACTTTACTAGTCCAATAAGAAGATATCCTGATTTAATGGTTCATCGTTTATTAAGAGAATACCTATATAATGGTAATATCAACAATCAAGTTATCAACTACTGGGAATCAAATTTAGATTATATCGCTAATAATTGTAGTTTACGTGAACAAGCAGCTGTTGAAGCTGAACGTGAAGTTGATGACATGAAAGAAGCCGAATACATGGAAAGTCATATTGGAGAAATATTTGAAGGCCAAATTAGTGGTGTAACAAGTTTTGGTATGTTTGTAGAACTTCCAAATATGATTGAAGGATTAGTTCATACTAACACCTTAGAAGGAGATTATTTTAATTACATACCTGAATTATTTGCCCTAGTTGGTCAAAATACTAAAAAAACCTATAGACTTGGCGATAAAGTTAGAGTAAAATGTATTGCAGCAAGCAAAGAAGCAAAAACAATTGACTTCATAATACTGGATGGTGACAAAAAGAAAAATGAAAAACAAAAAAGCATACTTTGATTATTATATTGAAAAAGAAATAGAAGCAGGTATCGTATTAACTGGTACAGAAATAAAATCAGTTCGTAATGGTTCTGCTAACTTAAAAGATTCATATGCCAAAATTAAAAAAGATGAAATCTATATTATTAACATGTTTATAGCTAAATATGATAATGGTTCATACAATAATCAAGATGAAAGAAGAACTAGAAAACTTCTTTTACATAAAAAAGAAATTAAAAGATTAGAAGAATATTCTAATAAAGAAGGCTATACCTTAATACCTTTAGAACTATACTTTAAAAACAATAAAGCCAAAATTAAATTAGGTGTTGCTAAAGGTAAACATAACTATGATAAAAGACAAGCAATTAAAGAAAGAGAATTATTAAGAGAAGCTAAAAACATTAATAATTATTAACTAAAATTAGCTAAAAAATAGTAATTGACAAACAATAAAATAAAAATTATAATGTAACTTATAAAGCAATTGATGAAGACGATAAATAATTATTTTTTAAAGAGAAATTGTATTTTGGTGTGAGCAATGAAAAAATAATATTTATAGATCACTTCTGATGCGATTTAGGGATAAGCTAAATACGTTAACTGCGTTAAAGTTTAAAGTGTATGAATACGTTCATAAAATAGGATGGTACCACGGATAAATCCGTTCCTATATTATGGACGTTTTTTATTTAGGAGGGAGATTTAAAATGAAAAACTTTAAAGAATTAGACAAAAGAAAAGTTGAAGAGGTAGAAGAAAGTATCTTACAAGGATGGAAAAAAGAAGATATTTTAAATGAAACAATTGAAAACCGTAAAAATGGTAAAACATGGGTATTCTATGATGGACCTATTTATGCAAATGCTAAACCAGGAATTCACCATGTACTTGCTAAAACTATCAAAGATTCATTTTGTAAATATCATACAATGAAAGGTGAAAGAGTATTAAGAAAAATTGGTCTTGATACTCATGGACTTCCAATTGAAGTAAATGTTGAAAAGAAATTAGGTTTTAAAACTAAAGCCGATATCGAAGCATTTGGAGTTGAAAATTTCTGCCGTGAATGTAATAAAGCAACTGCTTTAAATATTGATGAAATAAATGCCGTTACAGATAAAATGGGACAATTTATTGATTGCAAACATCCATATGTAACATGTTCAAATGAATACATTGAATCTGAATGGTGGATAATTAAAGAAATGGATAAAAAAGGATTATTATATCATGGAAATAAAGTCTTATGGTATTGTCCTAGATGTGGAACAGAATTATCTCAAAATGAAGTATCTCAAGGCTATGAAGAAACAAGTGTAAACACAGTAATTGTTCCTTTAAAAAGAGTTGATGCCGATGAATATTTCCTAGCATGGACAACAACACCTTGGACTTTACTAGCAAACGTTGCAATCTGTGTTAATCCAAATTTAACATATGTAAAAGTTTTATCTCAAGGATACAAATTTATTCTAGCAGAATCACTAGCAAATAAGGTATTAGGTGATGATTATGAAGTTTTAGAAACATTTAAAGGTTCCGATTTAGTAGGTATCAAATATGAACAATTAATGCCATTTGTTAAAGTAGAAGGAAAATGTCATGAAGTGATTGCCGATGATTATGTAACAGCTGAAGATGGTACTGGTGTTGTTCATATAGCTCCAGCCTATGGTGAAGATGATAACCGTGTTTGTCGTGAAAATGGTATTGGTTTTATAAACCCTGTTGGTTTAGACGGATGTTATACCGAAGGTCCTTGGAAAGGAACACTAGTAACTGATCCAAATTTAGAAATTGAAATAATTAAATGGTTAAAAGAAAATGATAAATTATTTAAAAAGATTAAAATAACTCATGACTATCCTCACTGTTGGAGATGCCATTCACCACTTATTTGTTATCCAAAACCAGCTTGGTATATTAAAACAACAGCTTATAAAGATAAAATTATTGAAGAAAACAAAAAGATTAATTGGTATCCTGACTATGTTGGAACAAAACGTTTTGCAAACTGGCTTGAAAATATGATTGACTGGGGAATTTCAAGAAATAGATATTGGGGTTGTCCACTTCCAGTATGGACTTGTTCTTGTGGCCATAAACACGTTATTGGCTCATTAGATGAACTACAAAGCTTAGTAATAGAAGACGTAGATGTAAGAAAAATCGAATTACATCGTCCTTACGTTGATGACTTACATATTAAATGTTCAGAGTGTGGTAAAACAATGGAAAGAGTTAAAGATGTCTTAGATGTTTGGTTTGATTCAGGATCTATGCCATATGCTCAATTCCATTATCCATTTGAAAACAAAGAATTATTTGAAAATCAATTTCCAGCTGATTTTATCGCTGAAGGACTTGACCAAACTCGTGGATGGTTCTATGTACTTCTTGTAATCTCAACAATTATTTCTGGTAAATCAAGCTTTAAAAACGTAGTTGTAAACGACATGGTACTTGATGGATTCGGCAAAAAAATGAGTAAATCAACCGGAAATGTAGTTGATCCAATTAAAGAACTTTCTGAATATGGAGCTGATATTGTAAGATGGTATATGTTATCTGCATCCCCAGTATGGACTCCTTTAAAATATGATTCAAAAGGTTGTAAAGAAGTACATTCTAAATTCTTTAATCCATTTAAAAATACTTATACATTCTTCCAAACATATGCCAATATTGACGGAATTGATACCGACACATGCTTTGTAGATTATAAAGATCGTGAAGAAATAGATAAATGGCTATTATCAAAATATAATAAACTTGTTAAAAACGTTACAGATGCATATGAAGCTTATGATTTAAATCAAGTAGTTAAACAAGTTACCTCATTTGTATCTGATGATTTATCAAATTGGTATATTAGAAGAAATAGAAATAGATTCTGGAGTAGTGAGTTAGACAATTCTAAAAAAGCTGTATACATTACCACTTACGAAGTACTAACTGGTTTATGTAAATTATGTGCTCCAATTATTCCTTATGTAACAGAAGAAATATATAGAAACCTAACAGGAGAAAAATCTGTTCATTTAAGTGATTTCCCTAAATACGATGAATCATTAATTAATGAAGAAATAGAAGTTAAAATGGATTTAGTTAGAGAACTAATCTCAACCGGAAGATTCGTTCGTGAAGAAACAAAAATAAAAGTACGTCAACCAATAAGTGAAGCCTTAATTGATGGAAAATATGAAAATATATTAGGAGATTTAGTAAGTTTAATTAATGAAGAACTAAATGTTAAAAAAGTAACATTTGTAGATGACCTATCTAAATATATGAATTTTACAATTAAACCTAACTTTAAAGTATGTGGCTCAATGTTTGGACCAAAAATGGGATTATATAGTGAAGCATTGAAAAATCTAAGTATTGAAGATGAAGAAGCCTTACTTAAAGAAGAGACTATCACAATAGATTTTGATGGCGAAAGACTTGATATAACTCCTAACATGGTAGATGTAAGAATAGAAGCCAAAGATGGATTTAATGTAGGTATGGAAAATAATAAATTTATTATCTTAAATACTGAATTAACTCGTGAACTTTTACTTGAAGGACTTGCTCGTGAATTTGTATCTAAAGTACAAAATTTAAGAAAAACAAGTGGTTTAAATATTGAAGATAGAATTAAACTATATTATCATGGAGATAATGAAGTTAACGATGCCTTAACAATGTTTAAAGATTATGTAAAAGAAGAAACATTAGCAACAATCTATGAAGAAAAAGAAGTAGGCGAAGCAATCGAAATTAATGGACATAATGTAACTATTTTAATAGAAAAGAGTGAATAATTCTTTTCTATTTTCTTTTTCGACAAATTATTCTTAATTTATATTATATTCTATAAGTGTGATAGGAAAGGAATAGATTTATGATTGGAAAAGTAAAATGGTTTAATAATAACCTAGGATATGGATTTATTGAATGTAAAGGATTAAGTGATATATTTATTCACTATTCTAATATTCAAATGAAAGGTTATAAAACTTTAAAGGAAGGTGATACTGTAAATTTTAAACTTATTGAAACACCTAAGGGATTACAAGCAGAAAATGTAAGTTTAGCGTTAACTGTAAATGCATAAAATACTATAATTTAGCACTTGATATAAAAAGTGCTTTTTTAATTAAATTATTCACTTTACATCAACTCATCTATCAAAAGTAGTTTTTTAAACATATTTATGATAAAATGTAAATAGGGAGAGTGATAAATAATATGGAAATTAATATTAGAGGAGATAAGTTAAAAGTTACCGATGCAATCAGAAATCATATTACTGAAAAATTAGGTAAACTTGATAAATACTTTGGTGAAGATGCACACATAAGATGCAGTGTTGTTATCAAAGTTAAAGATAAAGACCAAATTATCGAAGTAACTATTCCGACTGACAAATTTACATTAAGAGCTGAAGAAAAACATGCTGATCTATATGCTGCAACTGATTTAATTGTTGATAAATTAGAAGGTCAAATAAGAAAACATAAAGCAAAATTAAAAAAATATAAAACATTTGCCCCAGCTTTAAGTGATACAACTGACATAGTTGATGAACCAGAAGAAAAGATTGTAAAAAGAAAAATTTTAGAAATTAAACCAATGGACGAAGAAGAAGCTATTTTACAAATGGAACTAATTGATCATGACTTCTTTGTATTTAACAATGTTAATGAAGGATGTATCTCTGTTTTATATAAAAGAAAAGATGGAAATTACGGAATAATTGATACAAAATAAGCGTAGAAAATACGCTTTTTTAAATGGAATAAAAAATTTTAATAAGGTTTAATTTACTTAATTAATTAAGTCGTGTATAATAGTAACTTGAGAGGGTGATATAAATGGGTTTATTAAAAAGACTTGTTGATACTGAATATAAAGAATTAAAAAGATTTAATAAAATAGCTGATGAAATAGAAGCATTAGATGAAACATACTCTAAAATGAGCGACGAAGAATTAAAAGGTAAAACTGCTGAATTTAGAGAAAGACTAGCAAAAGGTGAAACTTTAGAAGATATTAAAGTAGAGGCATTTGCAACTGCAAGAGAAGCAGCATATCGTATGATTGGCGAAAAACCATATCGTGTTCAATTAATTGGTGGTTTAGCAATTCATTATGGAAATATTGCTGAAATGAAAACAGGTGAAGGAAAAACCTTAACAACTATTTTACCAGCTTACTTAAACGCATTACCTGGTAAAGGAGTTCATGTTGTAACTGTTAATGAATACTTAAGTGACAGAAACGCTAAATGGATGGGACCTATTTATGATTTTTTAGGAATAACAGAAGAAGAATGGAATAGAAAAGAAGAAAACACGATAGAAAAAGATGAGGATACTGGTGAAAACATATGTAAAGTAATAACAAATAATAAAGATGAAATAGAATGTATCACTGGAGACATAAAGTTTGATGGATTTGAAGAGGCTGATATTGAAAAAAACGTTTGTCAAGATGAAGCACCAAAAGGAAACAAAGAAATAGTTGTAAAATATAAAGTGTGTGATTGCGGCAAGTGGGTAGAAGAAAGTGAAACATTAACTGCAAATCCAACAAAGGTAGGGAA
>SFTR01000040.1 GCA_004560915.1 bacterium
TTAGGATGTTCTACAAGTCTTCCATATAATATATAATCAACATCCATATTAACTTCAGCAAAACTACCAGTAAATCCAATAACTTTATTTACATACTCCTTCATATCTTCATCATTAGTTTCACGTACCTTAAAAATACCAACTTTATATGGTCCATTATTACTCTCATAAATAATTTTTCTAATATTTCCAAGTATGTATTTCTTCATACAAACTATATTAACACAAATACCTAAAAAATAACATAATAAAAGAAAAAATATTTCTACTTTTTCTTTATAAATTTTAATAAATTTTTATGAAACACGAGAACATATATAACCAACCCCATAAAACTCATAATAAGTCCTAAAATTTTAAAAGGAGCTTTATATTCTATAACTATATTATGTTTACCTTTAGGTAACTTAAATCCTACATATGCAGTATTTACTTTTTCATAACTTACTTCTTTACCATCAACTTTAATTTTAAATCCTTTATCATATGGAAGAGTTGTTACAAAATATCCATCTTTCTCTGTCTCAACACTAGCATATATTTTATCACCCTTAGTTTTATCACTAATATTTACTTCAGTTACTTTATTATTAACATCTTTAATATCACTATAATCCATATAATATATTTTAAGATTATCTATTTTATACATTCCTTTAAAGAAACTAACTTCTACTTTATTAGATGTATCTCCACTTATAACATAATTAAATGTAGTGTTACCATTATAATATTTCCATTCTTTACAAGTTAGTTTATTTAAATTACCATTTATTGTTATACCAAGGTCTCCTACTCTACATGATTGAGGAGTTAAATTAAAACTAATAAATATTATTTTATTACGAGCATCTTCTGGTATATCTATAAGCATTCTACTATTATTCTTTTTAACAGTTATACTGTCTCCATTATTTACAATACTTGGATCCATATATTTAATATCACTTTGTCTAATAAAT
Organism: bacterium; assembly: GCA_004560915.1. The sequence goes on from SFTR01000040.1 coordinate 963, forward strand.
GTTTCTTTAATCTTACTATTAAACACATTATTAGTTTTTTCATTCACAACAACATTATTAAGTATTACTTCATTATTATATGGAAACTTCAACTTACTATAATCTTTCTTATTATAATAATTATAACTTACATACATAAATGGAAGTACATCCACGTTTTCATATAAACTAGTATTTCCAATACTATCTATCTTTTTATATCCAGTTATATCTACATCGTCCCCAATAAAATACTTATTATTTGAAAACATTAAATACATTAAATCTTTATTAGCACTCACTATTAATCTATTTCTAGATTGCATAGGAACTTCTAAAGTATCAAACATAAATATATTATAGTTAGAGTTTCCAGTAGATGAATATATATAATCAGAATATATATTTAAGTTACCATATATATTATTAACATTCTCTAATTTTAAATTATATAAAGTTGTATGATTATACCCTTTAGGTACTTTTTTAACTAATGCTTCTTGATTTTTATTTTCATCATTATATATATCACTCTTATTAACAAGAGTATCTTTATTATTAGCTCCACAACTATAAATAAATAAAACTACTATAGTAAACACTTTAAGTAAATATTTAGTTTCAACTTTTATACTTAAAATTATAACTATTAAAGTAATTATAAAATCTAAATAGAAATAATTTACATAATTACTTTCACCAACATATATTAAGAATAAAGTCATAACAGAAGCAATTAATAACTTCTTAACATCTATCTTCTTATCATACACTTTCTTAAACATAAGAGTAACTACATATACATATAAAGGCATGAAAGGTATTAATACTTTAGCATCTATATACATAGCACCATTAAGTAAATAATTTATAAATGGAAATACTATTAAACTAATTAAACTAATAAATAGAAATCTACTCTCACGTTTTTTATCTAAGAGTAACACTATCAAACCAATTAATGCAAATGATGTAAGACCTATTCCATAAGAATGATACATTAAATATTTAATATTTATTCTAGGAACTATTAAATCTTTTAAACTTATACTTATTTCATTTGAAAGTCTTCCATTAAGTATAGCATAGAATGTTGGTACTAATAAAACACTAGTTATAAGAATACCAATCATTATAGGTATTAAAAACTTAATACCATCTTTTATAAAACTCTTAAATGTAATTTTTTTATTTAAAGTTATATACTTATAAACACCATAAACTATTATTGATAATATCGCAGGTATACTATAGTAGTAACTCATAAGTATAATAAGTATTACTGATATACAAAGTAGTTTACTATTTCCTTTTTCAAAATACTTATCTACACCAAATAATGCAAGTATTAAAAATGGCATATAATTCATAAACATAATATGTCTATGTGAATGAAATAATAACGGAGTTGCTGTCATAAACACAATACTTCCAAGTAAACATATATCACTACTAAACTTATTATGTTTTAAGAAATAATAAAATAATATAACACTACTATATACAAGAATAATACTACTTACTTGTATATAACTTTTCATACTTATAAATGGTAAAAAATATGAAATAATTATAACAGGATTAAATAGTCCATAATAACTATAATTATATATATTTTGACCACTTCCTAAATTTAAAGCAAAATCAGGAAATATATTTAATGTTTTATAAAATAAACTTCTAAAGTATTCAGGAATAACTGAATGCTGAGTATTCCAATCAAGTATACTTCCATATAAAGTATTATTTCTTAATATAAAAACTATTATACCTATAAATATAACAGTAATAACTACTAAATTAATTTTATCCTTCTTATTAATCTTTTCCATAACAAATCACAAGAACATTTTACATAAATACACTCTAAAAGTCAATCAAACTAAAAAGACTATTTCTAGTCTTTACTTAGCTCCACCGAATGCTACATAGCTACTCTTAGAAGTTTCAACTGTTCCATAACTTACATTATTAAAGAAATAACACAAATAAGTAACACCCCTATTAAAACCTTTAACCACTTACCTTCATTCATATACACACTTCTATTCTAAAAAATGTTCTATTAAATTATATTTTCAAAAGCAATAATCTTTATAAAATAATTTATGTATGTTAAAATTAATATGGTGAAGTATATGAAAGATAAATTAACTTTTAAATTAAAAGAAGATGGTACTGAGAAAGAATATTTTATAATTAAAATGTTTACATATAAGAATAATGATTATATGATTTATACTGAAAATAATGATACTAAAGATGTATATGCAGCAAAATATGAAATTAAAGATGATGAACTAAAATTATATGAAATTGAAACTGATGATGAATGGAATCATATAGATAGCATATTATCTATTATAGGAGAAGAATAATGAATGCAATAAGATTTATGGTAGATGACAATGATAAAGTCATAGGTTGTGTATTTTCTCATAATATTTATGAAGAAGGCTTTAAAAGAATTAAAATGGAACCTATTAGATTAAACTCTTTAGTTAGATTATTTGCAGAAGAATATCAAAGACAAATGGATGAAAAAATTAACGAAGATAATATTATTATTTCATTTTATGATGTAGATGATAGAGCTTTAACTGAACTAGAAAAGATAAGTAAAGATTATGAAAAAAGATTAGAAAGAATTAGAGAAAAAGCTAGATTAGAAAGACAAGAAGAAAAAATGCATGTAGATTATACTTGCAATAAAGAATACTTAAAAGGTAAAAATAGAACTGTTACTAGAACTAAAAGGAAAGTAAACCCAGTAGTTGCTACTATATCAGCCCTAGCCTTATCTACAGTTATATTATTAAGTACTGCTACAAAATCAAATACTGAATCTTTTGAAATTGCTGACGATCCAAGTATCTCTTATGCTCAAAATATAGAAGATGATATTAATAGAGAATTTAATACTCCAGCAATAGAAGTCATAGAAGATGAACCAATAGAAATGGAAACACAAGCTATAGAACCTACTGAAGAAACAATGACTATGAATGAAAGTCTAGTACACTATGAAGCACCTAAAGAAAAAGAGATAGTTAATCCATTTAAACTTGATAATGAAGATTTAACTTCATCAGATAAATATCTAAATTGTAAAGATAAATATTATACTGTTATAGAAAAATATGCTAAAGAATATGGACTAGACCCTATGGTAATGCTTGCAATAGCTACTCAAGAAAGAGGAGAACACTCTGAAGTTGTAGAACAAAATGGTGGACTTGGTTTATTTCAAGTACAAATTGAAGGTGGATGGAACTGGGATAATAAAAGCGTAACTGTATTTAATTATGATACAAATCAAGAAGAAACAATAACTATAACAAAAGAAAATGCAAAAACACTAGAAGGTAATGTAAAATATGCTTGTGCCCTATTTCAAAATGCTTTAAAAGAACAAAAATATAATATACCAAGAGCAATCCAAAGTTATAATTATGGAACTACTTATATGTCTAGTGTAATAAATGCTTGTCAAAACAATACAGGACTTTCAAAAGAAGCATTAAGTGACCCAGCAAACTTAACATGGATTAATTATAGAAATGTAGTTGGTGGAGGAGACTCACACTACTTAGAAAATGTTCTAAGATATTTGCCTAATGAAACACAAATAGAAATGAAAAAACCAGACGGAGAAATAGTCACTATGACATATGAAAATCCATCACTAGAAACAGGTATAACAAGATAAAAAAATACTTAAGATTTAAGTCTTAAGTATTTTATTTTAATTCTAAATTCTTATCTTTACGAGCAAGTACATTTCTAACATCTTCTACTCTATCATATGGAACAACTACTATATCATATTCCCATGCAAATAAGTCATCATCTAAAGCATCAATAATACAAGATCTATATATACATCTTTCATCCAAATTAGTCGCAAATGTTGCTCCTGACTTTGTATAATAACACATTCTAGCCATCAAAGCACTTTTAAGACCACTATCACTTACATGTCTTACTAAACATAACTTTGATATCTCTTCATACTTCTCTTCTGATAATTCTAAATATTTCATAATATCCCCCACTACATAATATACAATAATATGGCGTCCATGATTGGAATCGAACCAACGACCTATCGCTTAGGAGGCGATTGCTCTATCCTACTGAGCTACATGGACACATAATTATTGTAACACTAAAAAAGACTAGATACTAGTCTAAATTAACTTATAAAAAGATAATAATGCATAACAGAAATTAGCCTTTATTTCAAATCTAAAAAATTCATAAAAACTAACTAACTTATCACATATACTTACTATTTTAGATTCCCTATACTTAGGTTTAACCCTAGTAATTGGATACATATGAGTAAGTATTATATCTTCTTCCATTTCATTTATCTCAAAGAATCTAGATGCATTATTTAATGCTTCTTTTGGATGACTTCTTAAGAAATCTCTGTATCTATTATCAGTTTTATTTATATCATCAAGAGTAAAAAAGTCATGCATCAATGCACCTCTAGTACATGATATATAATCAAGACCTAATCTATATGAGAAAAAGAAACTCATCTTTGCTACTCTATTTATATGATTTAATCTATTATCACCATGATGTATAATAGACTTTAATTCTCTAAATTTATTTACACTATAAAACTCACTATATATTTCATAGTATAATCCTTTTCTATAATTCATTTTTTATTACCACACCTTATTTTTTTAAATCCATCTAGGAATATACAAATTTCTTGTAAATCCTTCCATATACTTATCATACTCAGCTAATATAGTTTTAACTATAACACCTATAACATCAGTCTCCCTTTTAGAAACTTTTAAAGACGTTAAAGCATTAGTTAGCATAGTTTTAAATTCTCTATCATCTATATATCTAAGTACAGCCTTATTTAAATTACTAACCCTCTTTAATTCATTTTTATCTTTTATATTTATTTTAAAGATATATGTCTGAAAAATAGTTATTATCTTATCAGTCATATAATCAAGTTCACTAAATTCTTCATTTATTATTCTATAATAATCAGGACAATATTTAAGAATAACCTTATTATCTAAATAACTATTTTTCATTTATTTCACCACAAGTCTACTTATATCATTAAATGTTACATAAAACATCAATAATATCATTAATGCAAAACCTACATAATTAAGTATTAGTTCTAACTTATCACTAGATTTTTTTCCAGTTATTTTTTCTATTAATAATATTAGTACATGTCCACCATCAAATACTGGTATAGGTATTAAATTAATAATAGCTACGTTTATACTTAAATATGCTGTTAAGTATAACAGTGTATTAAAACCTTGTGACTTAACATTATCTACTAAAGAATATATTCCAACTGGTCCACTAAGACTCTTAACTGGAACTTCTCCAGTAAATAAATTACCTAATATTTTAAATATTGTTTTAAAGTTTGTATAGAATCCTTCAAATGCGTAAATAACAGCATTTTTAAATCCTTTATAGTATGTAGTTCCACTTGATTGAATACCAAATACTTTTACTTCTTGTCCTTCAACTTCTTGTACATCTGGAACTAAATTATATTCTTTAACTTCTCCATTACTTTTTTCTACTTTGAATATATATTCACTCTTTAATTTTTTAGCAGAAGCTTCAAGTAAGAAACCATCCCAAGTATCAATTTTAACACCATTAACTTCTAGAATCTTATCTCCACTTTCAAGTCCAGCCTTTTCAGCAGCCATTCCTTCTACTACATTATGAATAACTGGTTCACTTACAGGTCTACCATAAAATAAACCACTTACAAAGAATAAGAATATTGCTAAAAAGCAGTTAAATAATATACCATTTATAAGTACTAATAATTTTCTTCCAAAACTTTTATTTTCAAGTACTTGATTCTTTTTAATTTTTTTATTATTAGGATCTTCTTTTTCAGCCATAGATACAAATCCACCAATAGGAAAAGCTCTAAGTGAATAAGTAGTTTCACTATTTTTAGGTTTATGTTTTAAAAGTTGAGGTCCCATTCCCATAGAGAACTCATCTATATATACTCCACCTTTTTTAGCCGCAATAAAATGTCCAAATTCATGGACAATTATTATTACACTTAAAATTATAAATAATATTAGTAATGTTATCAAGAAATTCATAAGTTACCTCCTAGAAGAAAGAAATAGCAAATGTAAATGCTAATATAGCAAATAATAAACTATCTACTCTATCTAATACTCCACCATGTCCTGGCATGATATTACCATAGTCTTTAACACCATATTTTCTCTTAACTGATGAGAAGAATAAATCTCCAAATTGAGCCATAATAGATAAAAATAATGATATTAATACTATAGCTATTATATGAGCATCAACTTTAATAAATGTTAAAAAGTAAACAACTCCAATAAACGTACCAAAGAATGTACCACCTAATGCACCTTCAACTGTTTTATTAGGAGATATCTTAGGACATAATTTAATCTTGCCTAACTTAGTACCAAAGAAATGAGCAAATGTATCAGTCATAAATGTTACCAACATAATATAAACAAAATAATCTAAGCTCATATTTCTAATTGTTATCAAGAAATTAAATGCAGTTCCTAAAAAGAACACACCACCTAATATATAGAATGCATCATCAGCATCATATTTCTTTCTATCAGGATATAATAGCAATGGTAACAAACATAATAATATTGATAATGTTAGATATCTATAATCTATCTTAAATAAGTATGTATTATTAACTGCAGACATCATAAGTATAACAAATGCAGCCATTGATAAACACTTAATAAGAAGTGGAATCTTCTTATCTTTCTCACGAACAGTTAAGAATTCATTAAATCCTATTACTCCTATTATGCATGCTCCTATATAAAACCAATAACCACCTAAAATCAATAATGGTACTACAATAATCAAAGCTACTATAGCACTTATCACTCTCTTTTTCATATACTTCACCATAACAATTATATCACGTATAAAAGACATACACAATATTAAAAAAGTAATTCACTATCAAATGAATTACTTATATATTAATTAGTTTTTAATGTAAAGTATCCAGGACTACTAGTTCCTCCATCTACTCTAGCATATGTTTTGTCAACGTACGAACTATTATATACAGTACCAGCACCACCTACAAGTTTAGTTGAATTAGTAAACATGTTTGTGCTACTACTTACTTTATCAGTAATGAACTTATTGCCAACATATACAGTCGTTAGATTAGGACACCAATAAAACATACTACTCATATCAGTAACATTAGATGTATCAAAACTACTTACATCTAATGTAGATGCTTTGGTATTATAAAACATACCTGACATGTTAGTTACATTACTTGTATCAAAATTGCTTACATCTAACGTTGTGGCTTTTGAACCATAAAACATATAACTCATACTTGTTACTTTGCTTGTATCAAAATTACTTACGTCTAATGTTGTAGCTTTACTACCTGAAAACATATTACTCATATTAGTAACCTTACTAGTGTCAAAGTTACCTATATCTAATGTAGTAGCACTACTTTTCGAAAACATACCACTCATACCAGTAA
>SFTR01000041.1 GCA_004560915.1 bacterium
TTACTTTAGTTATTCCACTATTTATCACAACTCTCTTGCACATTGAACAACTAGAAGAATTTTCTACATATTCACCAGTTTTAGAATCTTTCCCGACCATATATAATGTTGCACCAATCATATCTTTTCTGGGAGCAGATATAATAGCATTTTGTTCAGCATGAACACTTCTACATAACTCATATCTTTCTCCACGAGGAATATTAAGTTTTTCACGAACGCAATAACCTAAATCATCACAATTCTTTCTACCACGAGGAGCACCATTATAACCAGTAGATATAATTTCATCATTCTTAACTATTACAGCCCCCCATTTTTTTCTAAGACAAGTAGCTCTTTCTAAAGTTGCTTCTGCAATATCTAAATAATAATTATTTTTATTTATTCTTTCCATACTAAAACCTCTATAAATATTCTACCATAAAAATAAATAAAAGAATATATTTTAAATCAAACTTGTAATTTATTTACTGAATGATATAATATTTATAGATAAAAATAGGGAGTACATATGAAAAATTATATAAAAAGAATATTAAAAAAATCCAAAAAAGAAATAATTATAGAAGCCTTAGTATGTATAGTTCTAAGAGCAATACTTCTATTAAATCCAATACTTTATAGTGATGCGGTAAATGCTATATCAGCAAATTCTTATCAAACAGCAATCAACATATTAATTATTTATATAATTTCAATAAGTGTTTATAAATTATTTGAATATTTTAGGCAATATACTTTCTATAACGTTTATAACAAAATATATAAAGAAAGCACTAGTATAGGTCTTCAATATACTAACGATAACTCAATATTTAGTTTATCTAGATTTAGTGCAGGAGAATATTTAAATATAATGAGTTCAGATATAGACATCATATGTAGTTTTATAACGAATGGTATTTATAGAGTAATTCAAATACTAGAGTTCTCAGTTATCTATTATTACTTCTTTAGCGTAAATATTACTTTATTCTTAATAACAATAGCTTTTTCAATTGTAGTATTAATATTCATAATAATATCAGGTAACAAGATACAAGCATACAACAAAGAAAGAAAAGAAAACTATGATAAAAAGACTAGCGCAGTAAATGATGTATTCACTGGTATTAAAGAAATAAAAGGATTCAATCTTGGTAAAAATATCAATAGTAAGGTTAACTCTGAAACAAGTAAATACGTTCAATCTAACAAGAAATATACTGTTATATATTATGCAATAAATATAGTTTCTGTTTATGTATTTGAAATCTTAAGACTAGCTGTATTTATCTACGGAGTTTATGAAATAGCAAAAGGTAGGATGGAACTAGGAATACTTCTTGTAATATATAGTTACTATCAAAAAATAATAGATAACTTCTCATTATTATCAACTATGAATCTAGAATATAAAAATTTTAAAATATCACTTCAAAGAATGAATAAACTTTTTGAATATGCTAAAGAAAATAATGAAAATGATGTAACTATAGAAGATCCAAAAGGACTTATTGAATTTAATCATGTACTTTATGGATATAGACACGATCCTATGCTTAATGACTTCAGTATAGAAGTAAAACCAAACTCAATAACAGCAGTAACTGGAAAAACAGGTAGTGGTAAGACTGGTATATTTGATTTACTTATGAAAATGAATAGACAAATACAAGGAAGTATCATGATAGATGGAATAGATATTTCCTCAATAAGTGATTCAAATTATTATAATTTAGTTTCTATTGCAAGAAAAAGTCCATTCTTCTTTAACTGTAGTATCAAAGACAACTTAACAATGCTTGGTAAAACAGAAGAAGAAATAGAGAGTGTATGTAAACAAGTAGGAATACATGATGCTATTATGAATCTTGAAAAAGGATATGATACAGTAATTAAAAATGATACAAAACTACTTTCATCATCACAAAAAAGACTTTTAGCTATCGCAAGAGTGCTACTTAAAGATACTAAGATATATCTATTTGATGAAATAATTGAAACACTAGATAAAGAAAATAGAACTAATATAATGAAAATACTAAAAGAAAAGAAAAAGAATCATACTATTATGATAATATCTAGAGATAAAAAAATATTAAAAACCGTAGATAACATAGTACTTATAGATAGTGGTATCTTACAAGCAACAGGTACCCACGAAGAATTATCAAAAACAAATGAATTATATAAAGAAATAAGTTAAATACCTTAATAGGTATTTTTTCTTTTATATATTAATAAACTTTACTAGAGGAACTATGAGAACAAATATTAAAATAGGACTAAGTAGTAAAGAAGTAATAAATAGAAGAAATAAGTACGGAAGTAACAAATTAACTTCTAAAAATAAAAATTCATTTATAAAACTAGTTTTTGAATCTTTAAGTGATCCAATTATTAAGATATTACTAATCGCATTAGCTATAAAAGTAATATTTCTATTTAAAGATTCAGATATTTATGAAACAGTAGGTATATTTATAGCTATCTTTTTAGCAACCATAATTTCAACATTATCAGAGTATGGTAGTGAAAAAGCATTTGAAAAGCTTAATGAAGAAAATTCAATTATAAAAGTAAAAGTCTTAAGAAATTCAAAGAAAGAAACTATTAATATTGATGAGCTAGTAGTAGGGGATATAGTTTATCTTGAAAGTGGAGACAAAGTACCAGCAGATTCTATAATTATAAAAGGTGAACTCTATATAGATGAAAGTATTCTAACAGGAGAAACAAAAGAAAGACATGCAACTATTAATGATGATATTTATATGGGCTCAATCGTAACAGACAAAAGTGCAACTATAGAAGTAACTAACGTAGGAGATAAAACTTTCTATGGAAAAATTGCTAATGATATTCAAGAAAAACCAGTAGAAAGTCCTTTAAAATCGAGACTTAGAGTCTTAGCTAGTCAAATAAGTAAACTAGGATATACTGCAGCACTTTTAATACTTATATCATATATGTTTAATGCAGTAGTAGTTTCAAATAATTTTGATATAACAAAAATACTAGAATTTAAAGATTTCTCATCTCATCTTCTTTATGCTTTAACTCTTAGTGTTGCAATTGTAGTAATGGCAGTTCCAGAAGGACTTCCAATGATGATAACATTAGTTCTCTCATCAAACATGAAAAGGCTTTTAAAAAGAAATGTACTTGTAAGAAAACTAGTTGGTATTGAAACAGCAGGTTCTCTAAACATTTTATTCACAGATAAAACAGGTACACTAACAGAAGGAAAACTAAGTGTAGAGTTATTCACAGATGCTGAACTTACTGAATATAAAAATATAAACAAGTTATCAACACAAAAATATGAACTTTTATATCAGTCACTCGTCTACAATAACAGTGCATTTCTAAATAATGGCATTCCTGAAGGAGGAAATACTACAGATAGAGCACTTCTCTCATATATTGGAAGAGATGATAAAACAACATACAAAATTATTAGTAAAGAAGAATTTAATTCCAAACTAAAGTATTCAACAGTAGAAACTAATTACAAAGGAAACACAATATTCATTAAAGGAGCATATGAAAAGATATTAGAGAAGTGTACTAAATATCAAAAGAGTGATGGTTCAGTAAGAGTACTTATTAACAAAGAAAAACTAACTAACTATGTAAATACTAAAACAAATGAAGGAATTCGAGCATTAGCTCTTGCTTATAAAGAAAAAGATTCAACGTCTTACATACTTCTAGGATTCGTATTCTTAAAAGACAACATTAGAAAAGAAGCATACGAGGGCATTAAAAAGATAAAGAATGCCGGTATACAAGTAGTAATGGTAACTGGAGATGCTAAAAACACAGCAGTATCTATCGCAAAAGAATTAAGAATTATAACAAAACCCACTGACAAAGTATTAACAAGTGATGAATTTAACAACATGACTGATGAAGAAGTAAAAACTATACTTCCTAATTTGAGAGTACTAAGTCGTAGCCTTCCACAAGACAAAAATAGACTAGTAAAACTTGCTCAAGAATTAGACTTAATAGTTGGTATGACAGGAGATGGAATAAATGACGCTCCAGCACTTAAAAGAGCAGATGTAGGTTTTGGTATGGGAAGTGGTACTGAAATTGCAAAAGAAACAAGTGACATCGTAATAATTGATAACAACATACTTTCAATCTCAGTTGCAATTCTTTATGGAAGAACAATATTCAAAAGCATAAGAAAGTTCATAATATTTCAACTAAGTGTCAATATATGTGCAGTACTTCTAAGTATAATAGGTCCATTCATAGGTATCTTATCTCCAATAACAATAATACAAATGCTTTGGATAAACATGGTAATGGACACACTTGCAGGACTTGCTTTTTCATATGAACCAGCACTAGATGAATATATGGAAGAACCACCTAAAAAAAGAAACGAAAAAATAATAAACAAATATATGACCAATCAAATACTATTTAATGGTCTTTATGGAGCAATTCTATGCATATGGTTCTTAAAATCAAAATTCATAAGTTCAATCTATAGAATAGACACATCAAACAAATACCTATTAACAGCATTCTTTGGACTATTCATATTTATAGCAATCTTCAACGCATTTAATGCTAGAACTTATAGACTAAACATACTATCAAACATATTAAAAAATAAAGTCTTTATAGCAATCATAACATTCATTGCAATAGTTCAAATAATACTTATATACTACGGAGGAGAAGTATTTAGAACGACAGGTCTTACTATATATGAGTTTGAAATAATGATTGTTCTAGCCTTCTCAATAATACCATTTGACATAATAAGAAAAATAATCCTAAAGAAAAATAAAATAACTAGGACAATATAGTTATTTCTTTTTAATAAGTCTTGTTTCTCTTTCAAATTCACCTTTCATAAGTGATAACTCAATACTTCTTTGGTTAAAGTACTTAGCCATTTCCTCAAACTCATACTCATCAAAGTCACATTCCATATCTTTAAATAGAAATTGATGAAACAAGTATTGATTTTGAAAATCAGGATATCTTCTAAGAGGATCACTAGAGTGACTGTAATGTGGATATCCAAGTCCAGCATGTTTAGATGGCACAGTCGAATAAACACTTTCTAAATAAACATTATCTAGTACTTTCTTTGTATAATCATCAACATACATTCCCATATCTTTAACAATACCAGAGATATATTCATCATCTTGAACTCTATAATAAAATGGAATTCCCTCATCTTTAGCAATCTTAGAAGTTAAAAAGTTATATAAACTCATGAATTCACGTACAATAACATCACTCTTTAGTTTTTGATATCTCTCTAACTTTTTACTTCTTTCTTTCTTTTGCCAATAAGCTTCTTTATTTTGATTTTTACTTTCAAGAACTTTAGCTATCGTAAACAAATCATTGATTCTTCTCTCAAATCCATTCGTATATAAATGATCCAATATGTTTTCAGTTTGTAAATAAGTAAGATTTTGTCTAACTACAATATTATTATTCTCAATATAATAGTCAAGAATTTCACCTGAATCATTTAATACAACATATAAAGTAATAACACCTCTTTGCTTACCCTCATCAAGTGAAAGAGCATTCTCAACTTTACTAGGAAACATACGTGTTCTAGCGCCTTTCCAATATAAACATTTATAATTATTTCTAGCATTTAAATCCAAGTCACTATTTTTAGGAATACTCCTAGCAGCATCAGCGACATAAATACCAACTATATACTTATTACCATCTTTTCTAATACTAAGACCATCATCCCTTAAGAAAGTCTTTGTTCCATCAATTGTAATTATATTCTCATCTCTTGCAAGTCCTTTGACTTTTATGATTGGTCCATTTGGTATATTAGTAATAATCCCATACTTTTCAAGTATCTCATCCGTAGAAAGACCTCTTTTAACACCATTAATAATCAAATATATTTCATAACTAAATAAATTATTTTTACTAGTAGAATTATGTAAGAATCTTAAATACTTATCTTTATCAATCTTAGAAGAGTAAAGTAACTTAAGAAGAGTAATGTAATAATAGATATCTCTACTTTCAGTTTCAAGTGCTCTTATAGCTTTAAAAAATACATAGTCAAATAATTCATTATTTTTAGTCATAAGTGTTTCTTTATTAATATTTAAGAATTTTTTAATTATATCAACGTCTTCTTTTTTATCTATTAAAGTAATAATTAGTTTAGCTAAAGCGTCAGCATCAATATTTTTATCAAGTACAATTTCATCAAGTTGGTTAGCTGAATCAAGTAGAGTAGAATTACTATTATCTTTTAAAATTATTAGAATAGGTTCTCTTAGTTTTTTAATTCTCTTTCTATTAACATCAACTTCTTCTCTATTAAAGTTAATTGCATCACAAAGAAGACAAAATAAATCTATTCCATTCTTAATAATAGTTGTATGATAATCATCATTCTTAAAAGTATTTAAGTCAGTTAGTAAAGCTCTATAAACGTCTTTTAACATTAGACGTTTATTACACCCGGTATCTTCTAAATATAGGTCTATGGCTTCATTAGTAAAATTGCCATATAGAATAAAGTTAAATATTCTTGGGTCTGAACTCATAAGCAACTCACTTTCTAAATTAATAATAACACAATAATCAAAAAAATAACAAGGTTTTTAAACTATATGGTATAATTTAATTAGGAGTGATGAAATGTATAAAGTAAAAAAATTTATAGTATATTTATTAACATTATCTTTTATGATCTTATCTTTGATAGAATTAATTAAATATTTTAAAGTTGATACAACCTTATACGGAGTTATTTATCTTTCTATCAATCTTATTATATTATTTTTACTTATTCCTGTTACATATAATTATAAAAGAAACTATTCAAGTGCTAGAATTAGCAAATTAATATTAATTATAATTATAGGAATATTTAATTCTTATATACTAAACAAGATGGTTCTTGGTAATATGAATTACATAGATGCTTCAATATTATATATTTCATCAATTAAAATAGTTAAAAATATTTTAAAGGGAATAGTATATGTTTCATTAATAATATTTACATTCTTAGAAGCAAAATTAGATAAAAAAATATCCAAAATAATAAATAAAGTTAAAAAAAGTTGATTTTTTAAAGAACTTGTAGTATAATATAAACCGAAAATTTGATAGGGTAAATATGATAAATATTGACAAAAACGTAAGTTTGTGGTATAATACAAAGCATATTTACAAAGGGGGAAAATAATATGAATAAAAATTTAGTAAAGGCAATAGAAAAAGCAAGATATAATAGTGCAATAAGATCAAACCAATTAGTTAGTGAATACGAACTAATTAAAAAAGAAGAACCAGAAAATATTAAAGCTCAAAATGCAAAAGCTTTAGAAGCTCAAGAAGCTAGTAAAAAATACATGGCTGCTGATAAAGAATTAAAAGCATACAAAGCATTAGAGGCTAAAAGAGAAAAATTGTATAAAGCTTCATTAATATATGATGAAGGTTCTGAAGAATATGAAAAAGCAAATGCTGAATTTATGAAATCAGTAGTTGCTTATAAAGAATTTGAAGATTCTTTAGCTAAGAAGTATGGTGTTACAATAACTGTTAAAGAAAACAAAACAAAAACTGAAGAACCAACACCAGTTAAAGTTGAAGAACCTGAAGAATTTGAAGAAAAGAGAAAAAGTGGTAAAGCTCCAAAAATTATTGCTGGAGTATTAGCCGTAGCTGCAGCAGCAGGACTTGGATATGGATTAAGAGGATGCACTGCTAAGAATCAAGATGCTAATGTAGCAATTGTTGATACAGATTTAACTGAAGAAGAGTTAACTGGTAAGTATGGACAATTCAAAGATGTAACAAATGATGAACAAGTAAAAGCTAGAGCACAATATATATATGATAACTATTATAGCAATTGGGTTAATGAATTAACACCAGAACAACAAAAAAATATTACACCTGAAAAAATCGCTAATATAATTAGAGTAATGAATGGAGTACTTCCATTAGACGAAGATGGTAATAGATATTATGATGTTAACGTAGTTGATGAAACAGTAAACTCATTTGTTAATATAACAGCTAACTTACCATCATCATCAACGTTAGATAGCAAAACTAATGAAGAAATAGGACAAATAAAAGATATTCCAATGCATATGTTTGCTGTAGATGGAAGTGAAACTTCAGAATTTATTAAACCATATGATGAAGACTTCACAAATATAATTGATGGTAGAAATCATCACAATGGTGAAAAAACTGTAAATGCAATTAAATCTCTTGGTGAAAAGATGTGGCATGAATTTGTAATGGTTGGTAGAAATTATCAAAATGATGATGGAACGTTAACAAATTATAGAAATCCATATGATTTACCAGCACAGCAAAGAACATTAGCTTGGATAGGAGCTACACAAAGATATGGAGCAATAGCTCTTCCATATAAC
>SFTR01000042.1 GCA_004560915.1 bacterium
TAATGAAATAGAAAATAATGAAATGGTTTTGAGTGCTACATGCACTAGAATGAATGGAACTACTGAGAAGGAAGATGGTGCTTGTAATGATATAGAGGATATGCCTATCTATGATACAGCAATTAAAAAGAAGATTGTTATTGAACCAAATATTGTTCATAAATATGATTTGACTATAACTTTTTTAGAATTAAATGATAATCAGAATTATAATCAAGGAAAGAAGTTTAATGGTGTTTTAGGTAAACATAATATTAGAATTGCAAATACTACGACACCTGGTGAATGTTCAACTACTGGTTTTTCTCAAACTGCATGTGGATTTGTTATTGAGTTTGAAGATGGAATTACTACACATGTAATGAATAGTACACGTACTAATGTTGGAGGATGGCCAGCAAGTGAAATATACTCATATTTGAATACTGATTTATATAACATGCTTCCAACTGATTTAAAAAGAACTATTATAGATACAACAATAGTTAGTAGTTATGGCAGCAGTGATTCAAATAATTTTACATCAACTGACAAATTGTATTTATTAGCTCCAAAAGAAATATATAGTGGGTTTTCCAGCACATATGATACTGCAAAAAAATTTAACTAGACAATTATATTATTATAATAATATAGGTATTACTGTAAGTAATTATTCAGGCACTATTAAAAAGTATGGAACTACCGCATCTGTATGGTGGCTTTGCTCGGCTCATTCTTATGACTACTATGATTTCTATACTGTTATTAGAAGTGGTGATTTGAGCGATGCTAGTGCTTATGGCATCTGTGTTATTTCACCTGCATTTAGAATAGGATAATATAAAAAGTATATACATTTAATACGTATATACTTTTATTGTTTCTTTTTAAGTTTTTTTACTTCTTTTGATTCTTCAATTTTGATTGGTTCTGGAGGTAGTGCGGCTACTTCCTTTTGTTTAGTACCACATGAGAATATCATAGATGCTGCTAGAAGAATAGAAGTTACTTCTCTTGTTCTTTTATTCATATTGTCTCCTTAAATTAATAATACATTTTAAATAATTAAATGTCAATTTTGTTTGCGTTTTTGTGTAAATGTATTATAATAAGTTGTATGGAAAGAAAAGATGTAAAACTTGAAGATGTTAGCCCTATGATGAGGGAATACCTTAAAACTAAGAGTGAGTATGAAGGTATAATTTTATTTTATAGATTAGGTGATTTCTATGAAATGTTTTTTGATGATGCGATAACTGCGAGTCATGAGTTAGAACTTACTTTAACTGGTAAACAATGTGGATTAAGTGAAAGAGTTCCGATGTGTGGTGTACCTCATCATGCTTTAAACGTATATTTAGAAAAACTAATTGAAAAAGGATATAAAGTAGCTATATGTGAGCAAATGGAAGACCCTAAGACTGCGAAAGGAATAGTTAAAAGAGAAGTAATACAAATAGTAAGTGCTGGTACATTAACTAGTACTGAAATAGTAAATGAGAAAGACTTTAACTATATAGCTAGTGTAACTGATTACAATTATATCTATGCGCTTAGTTATGCTGATTTACTTAGTGGTAAAGTGTATACTACATTTGTAGAAAAGAATAGAGAAAAGATAATAAGTCATATAGTAAACTTAAATATAAAAGAAATAGTTGTTCATGATAACTTTGATGTAGATTTAATACATAGACTTAAAACTAACTATAATATATTTATATCTTATTATAATGATGAAAGTTTATATAAGAAAGATATATTTGGAAGAGTTACAGATTCTAAATTAATAAATAATACATCATTACTTTTAAATTATTTAACAAACTCTTTAAAACAAGATTTAAGTCATATACAAGAAGTAGAAGTAATAGATAGTGGTTTATTCTTAGAACTTGATAAAGAGTGTATTAAGAACTTAGAATTAGTTGAGACTATAAGAAATAAAGATAGACAAAATAGTTTACTTGGATTTATGGATAAAACTAAGACTGCGATGGGTAGTAGACTTTTAAAGAGTTATTTGATAAGTCCTAGTATTAATAAAGATGAGATCTTGAGAAGACAAAACTTAACAGAAAAATTAATAAATGAATTCTTACTTAAGAGTGAGTTAAAATCATTCTTATATGAAATATATGATTTAGAAAGACTTACTGGTAAAGTAGTATGTTCTAACTTAAATGCTCGTGATTTATTACAATTAAAAACTAGTATTAAAGTGATACCTGATATAAATAATATTCTTAAGTCTTTAGGTGAACCATTACTTGAAACTTTTGATGACTTATATAATTTGCTTGAAAGTTCTATTAAAGAAGATGTACCACTTACTATTAAAGAAGGAAATATTATTAAAGATGGATTTAATAGTGAAATAGATGAACTTCGTAGTATTAAAAGTGGTGGTAAAGACTTTATATCTAAGTTTGAAATGGAAGAAAAAGAAAGAACTGGTATAAAGGGTTTAAAAATTGGATTTAATAAAGTATTTGGTTATTATATAGAAGTACCTAAGGGACAAGTTAGTCAAGTAAAACCTGAGTTTCAATATGATAGAAAACAAACTATATCTAATTGTGAACGTTATATAACACCATTATTAAAAGAAAAAGAAAATTTAATTCTTAATGCTGAAGAGAGACTTAATAGTTTAGAATATGATGTATTTTGTGGTATAAAAGAAGAGGTTAAGAAGTATATTAGTAGTCTTCAAAGAGTATCTAATTATATAGCATATTATGATGTTATGCAGTCTTTTGCGACAGTAGCAGAAGAATCTAATTTTGTAAAACCAACTATTAATGAAGATGGTATTGTTGAAATTATTGGTGGACGTCATCCGGTTGTTGAAAGTGTAATAGACACAGAATATATTGATAATGATGTTATACTTGATAGTGAGACAAATATACTTATAATAACAGGACCTAATATGAGTGGTAAAAGTACTTATATGAGAGAATTTGGTATTATAGCTATACTTAATCAAATAGGATCATATGTACCAGCTAGTAAGTGTAATTTACCTATATTTGATAAGATATTTACTCGTATAGGAGCAAGTGATGACTTAGTAGGTGGAGAGAGTACCTTCATGGTTGAGATGAAAGAGAGTGCTTATGCTTTGCTAAATGCAACTAGTAAAAGCTTAATACTATTTGATGAGTTAGGTCGTGGTACTAGTACATATGATGGTATGAGTTTAGCTGGTGCGATAATAGAT
Organism: bacterium; assembly: GCA_004560915.1. The sequence continues at coordinate 3,209 of SFTR01000042.1, forward strand.
TATATTGCTACTAAAGTTAAATGTAAAACATTGTTTTCAACACATTATCATGAACTTACTGATATGGAGAATAAGTTACCTGGTATACGTAATGTACATGTATCCATAGATGAAACTGATGGAGATATTACATTCCTTCATAAAGTAATGGATGGACCAGTAGATAAGAGTTATGGTATAAATGTAGCGAAACTTGCTAATTTACCAATTAGTGTTATAGATAAAGCTCAAGAATTATTAGAAGAATATGAAAAAAATGATAATAGACCTCGTAAAAGAGTTACTCAATTTCAACTTGATTTAGATACTAAGAGTGATGAATTAAGAGATTATATTAAGACAATAAATCCATTAGAAGTAACTCCAATAGAGGCATTAATAATACTTGATAAAATTAAAAAGAAAAGTGAGGAATAACTATGGAAGAAATAGATAAACAAAAACTAATAGAAGATACTGTTAAATCATGGATGAGTAATGATGAAATAACTATAGATGATGCAGTAAAAGAAGCTGAAGAACTTACTAATACTAAAGTATCTATTATGGCTAATATATTAGGTGAAGTAGATAAACAAAAGGCAAGAGGAGATGAAACCTTAAAAGATTTATATGCTAATAAAATTGTATTTGAATTACTTAAAAGGTTTGATTTTATATTAAAGCTTAATGATAGGGGTCTTCCAAAAGAAGAATACATGAGACTTCTTTCTATAATAAACACATATATAATAGAACTTAGAAAAGATAAGAAAACACTTGCTGAAATAAAGAAGGCTATAATGAGACTTGCTACTGTACAATCATTGCAATGTAATTCAAGATTAATGCTTTTACTTCAATTGTTAGAAGATAAGAGAGTAGCTATGGTAGAAAACTATAATCATGAACATACTTTATCCGAATGCAGAAGCAGTGGTATTAATTATGTATCTGGTCAAGATGTAAGAGATAGAACAAAAGAAATGAATAAGAATATTTTAACACTTAGATTATCACTTGGATTAAAGGAGGATAAATAATGGACTTTGGAGTATCAAATATATTATTAGAAGAATCTAAAAGTAAAAATAAAACTGCTTTAAATGGCATCGTAAGAGCTAAAGCATCACTAATTAGAATGAAGATATCAGGTATATTAAATTCTAACGTTAGAAGTCAATATGATGTTATTGATAATGTATTAGATGAAGCAAATAAAGGAATATCTTCTTTAAAGAAAGATAGAGAGACACTAGAATATTTAAGTCGTGTATCTAGTGAATATGAATTTGATGATAATTTCTTAGAACTTATTAGAGTTATAGGTACTAGAGATGAAGAATTATTCTTTAGGTTTTGTAAAGTTTTTGAGTCAACTATGTATATTAAAAGAGGACTTAGATTTGCGCCTCAAGTGCCTGAAGATGTTACTGAAGACAGAGATAAAGTAATTGATGATAAAATGAGACTTATTAGAGAATTAAATACTAAGGCTTAGATATTCTATATTGATAATAAATAACAAATATTATATAATTAAAATATCGATGGAGGAAAAATGATAGACGAAAATGAAATTAAAAATAAGATGAATAAGGTTATTGAATCTTTAGAAAGTAGATTTACTACTATTAGAGCTGGAAGAGCTAATCCAAATATATTACATGGTATTATGGTAGATTATTATGGAACACCAACACCAATTCAATCACTTGCAACTATTTCTATTCCAGAAGCTCGTGTTCTTTCAATTAAACCATTTGATAAGTCATCTTTAAAAAATATAGAGAAAGCAATATATGAAGCAAACTTAGGAATTGCTCCTACTAATAATGGAGAAGTTATTATGCTTACAGTACCAGAACTTACTGGTGAAACGAGACGTAATTATGTTAAACAAGCATCAGTTATGGCGGAAGAAGCAAAAGTTGCTTTAAGAAATATTAGACAAGATGAAAATAATAAAATTAAAAAGAACGAAGAATTAAGAGAAGATGAAAGAGATATGTGTCTTGATATAGTTCAAGAAATGATAGATAAATTCAATAAAATAGTTGATGAAAAATTTAAAGAAAAAGAAAATGAACTTACTAGTATTTAGTAAGTTTTTTTGTTATAATTAACTTGATAATAGAAAGTGTGGCGACAAGTATGTACACTCAAGAAAAAGTAAAACCATCTTATGATAAATTTATACGTTATTTAAAAGAACATATAGATATATTATCTCAAGAGTTAGATGAATATACCAAAAGAAATACATATTATGAAACTATTAGAGATCTTAAGAATAATCCAACTTTAGAAACATTCTTGAAGTCTAGAAAAGTTTTAGTATCATTAAATCCTGAGATTAGTAAATATTATAATGTAATAGATTTTTTTATGTCTAGAGGCGCTAAAGAAGCTCCTCAAATTGATATTGCTTTAAAATCAATAATGAATATAAATGAAATAAAAAGTTTTAGTGAACAGGCAGCTACTTCTTTAAATGTTTCAATAATAAAAGAAGAGTTAGATCATTATATTAGTTTACTCAATGGAGTTAATTTAGACATAGATTTTTTAGTTAGTGTTCTTAGTAAGAGTGGACTATCAGACAAAGAACAAATAGATGTACTTTCTAGAATATGTTTTGAAAGAATACCTGAAAAGAAAATAGAAGAAAAGGTAGAAGAAGAAAAATCTAAAGATAAAGAAGAAAATATGGATAAAGCTATTAATGTTTCTAAGGAAGAGGCTGAAGAAATGATTTCTATAGAGTCACTAATGGATAGATGTGCTTTAGCACTACCAGTAATAGCTGAGATAAAAGAAAAATATGCATACTTAGTTCAAGATAAAAATGAAAGTCAACTTAAGTATGCATCTGCGATAAGTAAAATGTATAACTCAAATGAACTTACTTTTGATCAAGTAGAAAACTATTCTAATGAATTAATGTTAACTATGTATTTAACTATAATGAGTGATAAAGAAGAAGTAGATAAGTTAATATATAAAAGTGAAGATGATATGTTATCTAAGAGTGAAATGGAATTATTAGAGTTATATGTTAATGATTTAGAACATTCTATTATTCAATTTAAAAATATTAGTAAGATAGTTAATGATAAAGAAAAAAGAAAGAATGAAGGTAAAGAAAATAATCTTGAATCTAGAAAAATTATATTCTTAATAGATGGTAGAGGTAAGTGTGTAGTTGATTTTGATAAATTTAGACGTGGCGAAGTAGAATCACTATTTGAGAAATGTAAAAAAGGTATGTGGAAGAAAGAATATAAACTAGGTCCTGGATGTGAATTTTCTGTTATGATGAATAATGTATCTAAAACTGCATGTACATACGTTTCATTACCTAATGGATATAGTTTGATAATAGATTTAAGTCATATAGGGGATGCTCACGATAGAGCAATAGAACGTGCTACTAAGAATCAAACTATGATAACTGATTTTATGCATGTAAGAGATAATGAACTTGATGATATATATACATCACAAGAAGAACTTAGAAAAGAAATAGAAAGTAAATATAATATATCTACTGAAGGCGAAGAGGTGACATTATGAAAAATATGAATATAACTGAAATATTTAATTCTATTAGAAAAGACTCTTTAAGACTTATAAAAGAAAAGAAAGTTGATTTAGATATGCTAGCTTTCGAATGTGATATAACTACTAAAAAATTAGTAAATTTATTTGAAAAAAAAGATGATGATATGCTTATATATTTAAAGATATATAATACATTGGTAGAATGGTAGGTGTATTATGTCTTTAGAAGAATTAATTAATTTAAAACTTAAAAATTTATATGTAGAAAATGAAAAGGCACAAGATGATTCATCTAAAACAGAGCAAGAAAAAGATGAACTTGAAAAAGTACGTGAAGATTGTGAAGATTTTATACATTTAATGTCTGAAGGATGGGAAAATGTAAAACATCAAGATACAAAAAAACTAACTAAACATTTAATTAAATATAGTGGACTTGCTTATAATGAAGATGAGATAAATGAAAACTTTAGATTAGTTAAACTTGTATATGAAGCTATAGAGTTTGGACTTGATACTACGTTAACTGAAACACAAATAGATTTTGTTAGAGGCTATATAGGAAGTTTAATGCAGATAGTTAAAGATCTTGATGAAAAGATTAGGGCTAAAGAAGAGTTAGTTTCTACTACTAAAGAAAGTAATACTAGAAATAATGATGCAATATTAGGACTTGAAATACTTAAAGAAAAAATAAGTGATCCTATGAATGAAGATGTGTTAGATGAAAATGATTTTCAAGCATTTTATAGTATTATAGAAGATGAAAATATACCAACTGATATAAGAAAACAAGCAATAGTTAAATTTATAAAATATAATAATGATAGAATAAGTAATACTCCAAAACAAGGAGCTAAAGTAAGTATAGAAGATATTGCTCAGAGAGAACCGCCCTACGGTGTCACAAAAGAGGTAATTGGTCACGGACACAAACAAGCCCGTTCCAACAGCGCCCAGATACAGCCGCAGCAAGAATTTCGGTTTGCTGTGGGTATAGCGGATGCTTTCCGTCAAGACAAACAAGAATAGCGGCATTGCCAGCCGCCCGATCAGCCGCAGTTTCGAATAATAAGCACCAATGATCGGGATTTCAAAGCCATAGGCACCCAAATGGTCGATGGTCATGATCACCAGGGCGATGAGCTTGATCTGATAGGCGTTGAGCCTTTTTGTTTTTTGAATGGTTACCGCTTCCATGCCGAACCCCTCCTGGCTGAGCTGATCGTGTCTCTATTATACCGGATTTGGACCAGGAATTGCAAGGGTACGGAATTTAAGTTTTCCTTAAATACATAAAAGACGGGAGGGTCAATTCCCTCCCATCTGTTTTTTTGTTGTAACGATTCGCCGGACAAGTCACTCGCTCTTGGGCAGAACCCGGGCCGGGACGCCCACCAGGGTCGCGCCCTTTTCGTAGCAGCTTTTCGTCA
>SFTR01000043.1 GCA_004560915.1 bacterium
TGATAAATTTAAATTAAATAATGAAGTTACTGGCAATGGGGTTAATTTTTATAAGGCCGATACAAAAAGGGAAGATGGAAAACCCATAACTTTTAAAGAAGCAATAGCAGGAAGTGATTATTTAGAGTTTGATTTGCTTTTTAAGGCTAATGCACCACTAGGAGTATTCTTAGATAGTGACAGTTTTGTTATCCCTTCTGTTGGCACAGAATATGATAATTTAATAGGAGATACAGTTTTTAGAAAAAGTTCTTATGGTAATTTTTCAAGAGATCTTATTGCTGGTGCATTAAGAGTATCCTTTACTGAAAATAGTTATGTTGATGGAGAGTATATTTCAAATTTGAAATCATCATTAGTGTGGGCACCAAATAAGAATTATGAACTTGTATATGATAATGGAGTGTATACATTTAATATTAACTCTAATAATAAGCAAGATTATCGATATATTGATCCTAGTAAAGGATACGAATATAAGTTAATAGATAATTTTAAGGATAATTTAAATACTGATTTTGATAATGATTCTGCTAATGGAGATCCTATGATTACAAAAATAGATCCAAATTATAATGATGGGATTAAATCAGTAACAGTTAGAGTTTGGGTTGAAGGAAATGATAGAGAAACACACGATGCACTTACTGGTGGTTTATTTAAATTAAATATTAATTTCATGGGTATTGTTAAAGAATTTAGAGATGATATTCCAGTAGTAATTCCATCTGAAAAAACAATAGCAGGTTTTACTAATGGAATGGAATATTCGAAAGATAATGGAAATAGTTGGATTAGTTACAATGATGATAATACTCCAACATTTAAATCCGGGGATGTTGTTTTGGTAAGATTTTCAGAAGATGAAAATTATTATGCAAGTAGTTGGAATAAAATAGAGTTTTAGGAGTTGTGTTATAATGAATAAGGTAGTATCTAGAATATTAAGAGTAGTTATTTTATTAAATATTGCAATTATTTTTTTGTATGCTACCTATGCATGGTTTTCAGATAAAACGAATCCTACTATAACTCAAAAGGATATAAAAGTTACTTCAGCTGAGGGATTAGTTATCAAATTATCACCAGACTCAGAAGCAAGAACAGTAGTAGGGTTAAATGAAATTTTATCAGATTTTAATACTTTTTCATTAAAACAAATGTCTAGTGTTGATGGAATAAATTTTTATACAATTGATTTTGGAGCAGGACTTGCTCATTCAGCACCCGAGTTTGTAAAAATTCCTGTTCAAAGTAATGGTTTAATAAATCAAGATGAGAATGGTATTATTGATTATAATTTTTATTTAGCAACTGAAGATCAAGCAAAACATGTATATTTACACAGGGATACTAGATTCTTGGGACTAGCATCTAATTCTATTAGACTAGCTATTACATTTGATGTAGGAAATGAGAAAAGGGTTTATATATTTGGAGATACGAGAGAAAATGGAATTGATGGATACACGACAAAAGCAGTTAATAGAACAGGAACATTCTCTTATAATAATATTGATCCATCTTACGTTTCCAATCAATTAGTTTATAAATATGAAGACTATGATGGTGGAAGAGGTGAATCTGATGAAGATCCGATTGATTTAACCAAGACTTTATTTACCATGGAAGCAAATTCAGTAATGCTTATAAATGTAAAAATATGGCTTGAGGGAGGAGATATTGATTGTGATACAACTCTTTCAGATACATATATAGATGCATTAATAAAATTTGGTAGTGCCAATGTTCTTCGAGATGCACCAGTATTAAGTGCTAATAATAGTACTAGAACTATTACAGGCTTAACTTCTGAAATGGAATATGCTTATACAAATAATTCCACTACGACTTGGACAAGCGTTACTAACCCTAATATGACATTTAATAGAGGAACAACCGTATACGTAAGATACAAAGAAGTAATTGGGGTATCAACATATTCTTATGCAACAAAAGTAGTATTTAATTAGGTGGAAAAATGAAAAAAAATATAAGGATTAGTACATTATTAAATTGTATTTTAGTAGTAATTTTTCTAGCTTATTCTTATAGTTGGATGGTTACTGAGCCTTCATATGGTGAAATTGTTGACTATAATCGAGATTTAATTATTGCATCTTCTGGGGTAGATGTAGATATGTATATATATTCAGGAAGTGACTACGTGTTATATGAAGAAGAAAACATAGTTGTTAACAATATGGCACCCAATGATGCTATTAGGTTTAAATTTGTTATAAAAAATGCAAAGTCTGTTGCAACTATTACTGATATTGTTTTTGCAAATATTTATGGTGATATTGAAGATTTAAAACCATATTTGACGGTAGAATGTACTAGTCCGACGACATTTGTGAAAGATTTTGATAAAGATATATTAACTACTTCAACATTTGATGGTTTAGAAGTTACTAATTATATGAAATTTTATAATGATTTTAAAGTAGAAATTAACGAAGAGGGAGTAATATATTGGACTATTAAATTAGATAAAAAAGCTGATAATAGAATTGTTAATAAATCATTAACAATAGATAATATTATTTTCTTAAATGGATAAAAAGATAGAAGGGTGATAGTGTGAGAAAATGGATTTTAAATCTTATTGAAATAACAATATTAATTATTATTTCCTTTTTTGCTTTTTTATTGATTTTTCAAAGTACCTTTTTAAAAAATAAATCTATATTTGGATATAGAAGTTATGTAATTGCTTCTAATAGTATGTACCCTGTTCTTGAATATGGAGATGTTATTTTAGTAAAAGACATAAGCTTTGATGACATTGAAATAGGAGATATTATTACTTATCAAGGAAATAATGGCGAATTAAAAAATAAAATTATTACCCATGAAGTTATTGATATTAATTATGTGAATGATGTAAGAGTTTTGGTTACTAAAGGTAGAGCTAATACAGGTGTTGATCCTTATGTATATCCTGAACAAATATATGGAAAATTTTTTTACAAATACACTATTATAAGTTTTGTAAGTAAAATTGTTAGGAATAAATTTGGATTTGTCTTATTTATATTTATACCTTTTGGAATACTCTTTGTTTTAGAGTTTATTAATATGGTTAAGGAAACTAAAAGAAGAGAATTAGAAAAGTTAGTAAAGGCCCAATTAGAAGAATTAAGAAAAATAAATGATGATTCCAAAAAAGCAGATCTAATTGATAATACAATTTGTATCCAATTAGAAGAAATTGAAAAAGCTAAGAGAGATTTTAAAAAGATAGATGAATTAGAACATACTATTAAGTTATCACTTGATGATGTAAATAGAGAAATAGAAAAATTAAAAAATCAAGATAGCGATAATAATGAAATAGTGGAAAAAGAATATAATGATATGATTTTAGAGGAAACAAGAGTTATAAATCTTGATGATATTAAAAAGGGAATTAGTAAGGAATTACGTATAAAGAGAAAGAAAAAGCAAAAGGAAAAAAAGCAAAATAATAATTCATAAAATCATAATAAGAGTATTATGGTTTTAGATAATCTAGTAGGGAGATAATAGATAAATTATCTTCTTTTTTTTACCTAATGAATTGTTTTCTTCTTTATCAATTTTTGTAATAACTTTTTTATTTTTATTATTTCTATTGATAGATAGATTGATTTCATAAATAAATTATTATATAATTACTTTATAATAGCAGAGAATAAATAAAGGATATTTATTTATTCAATAAAATGCGAAAAATGTTGTATTTTGTATAAAGGTAGGTGGAAAAATGAAAATTAAAGATTATTTTGTTAATAACATTTTTCCTGTATTAAAAAAAATTACGAGAAAAAATTCTAAATTAATGAATATATTAAAAATAGCTGTTATTTGTATGCTAGTTGGAGGTTTATTATTCAGGACATATTCTTGGCTATATGAAGAATATGTTGGTAATGGAGTAGCAATTAATTTCGGTAAGATTTCGCATGTTGTAACTCATTACAATCAAGATGGTGATTTAATTCAAGACGAGGGGCAAACTCAGACTCTTTTATATGAAGAAAACATGAGTAATATAACAAAGGGAACTAAATATATAAAAATTGAGAATGATGGTTCTTTAGATTTAGAATACACACTTAGTTTAAGTTATGAAGGAACTGTATCAAATGTTGGAGTTTTATATTATCGTTTATATGAAATAACTGATTTAGTAAATAGTGCAGGTGGCTTAAAAAATTATGCTGTTGCAAATCCTACTCAAGATAATTTAGAAACTGATAGTATGAATCCGGTTAAGAATATGACTTTAATCAATAATGAAGTGTATAAAGGGGAAGTATTACTTGACCCAAATGGGGATAGTGCTGTTTATTATCGTTTGGATTACGGAATGTATCAAACTATTAATACATCATTATATTCTAATGAGTCAATGTCTCTTCATTTTAATGTTTATTCAACACAGATAGGTGCAACGGATGAAAACACTGGTGGTGGACAAATTTGGCAAGTTTCAAGTGAAGAACAATTAAGAGAAGTTTTGATATCCGCATCTAATGGTGATACTATTCAATTAATAGATGATTTTGAAATAGCTGGAACTGTTAATATAGGAAAAAGAATTAATTTAGATACAAATGAGCATACTTTAAAAATAACTGGGGATTTAGTATATGAATTTGCAAACATGGGTGATTTACTTATTGATGTTACTGGCAATGGAAAATTAATAGTTGATAACAATTTATATATTAATACACCAAAAGCAGAGGTAGATGTAATTGGTGGTAATAAACCTTATGATATACTTGTTGGTGGAAAAATTTTATTAAATGGAATTCAAAATGGCGAAAAAGATGGAATTTATTTAGAAAAATTAAATATTGTTAATAGTGAAACTACTTTAGTTCCTGCTAATGTGACAGTAGCTAGTAATACTAGATTAACAATTTCATCAAATGTTAATCTTGGCGTTGTTACAGCCGAAGGTGGTTCAACAAATATTGAAGTAATCAATAATGGAAATATAGTACAACTAAATTTTAGTGAGATGAGTTTGTTAAAAACATTTACTAAAGCCCAAATTTATGTATATAACTTAGGTAATATTTATGGAATAGTTGGAAGTACCAGTATAGTTTTACCTCCAGATTCAACTCCTTATTTAGGACCAAATAATGGTAATACTTGGATTATTAAAGGTATTACTTCAAACGATATTACTGTCTCAGGAGCTGATAACTTTGATTCTGGTGATATCGAAAACAATATGGATGATGTATATGTAGTTCCTATAGATGGTGAAGATAATTCTTATATTGTATATATAAAAGATTCTGTTTCATCAGTCGAGAGTTTACTTGTTGATTATTTTACTAATGAAGGATTTGATAAACCATATGAACACATATTTGAAATAAGAAAATTAGTAATATATACTTTGAACGCTCAGTATTTTGAAAATGAAGATTTTGATTTTTTAAAGAGTGATTTAATTCCTTATTTAAAACACTTAGATTTATCTAATTCAAGAATTATCGATGGAAATACTCCGAATCGAATTAAAGATAATGCAATGAAAGATAAAAGCAGTTTAAAGGAATTAATATTGTCATCAACAGTTAATGATATTGGCAGTTATGCTTTTTCAGGAGTAACTTTAGGAACTATTCCAAATAATGATAGTGAAGGATTCTATTTTTTAACCATTCCATCATCTGTTACAAATATATCTGAATATGCTTTTGATAGTAGTGAATTTGTTTATTTTGAATCAAATAATCCACCTAGTTTTTACAATAATACATTTAGTTATGATCTTAGTAAAATATTTGTTAACGGGGGAGCATTAGATGATTATTTATCATTAAATATGCTTAGAAGTGATAGAGTATATCAAAAAGGAGAACTATCAGATGATAGAAAATATATTGTCTTTGATTATAATGCTGGTGTTGGAATTAGTTATATAGTAAATAATTCAATTTATACTTCAACTTTAGGTGTACCGACTAATATTGATTTAAATGGTACTAGTAGAAAAGTTAATATTATTGGAACAAATGCATATCGTCATATGAATATTTATTATAGTGATGGTGTATCTGTCGTTTTACCATCAACAGTCATTAGAATTGATAATTCTGCTTTTAGAGATTTAAATATTATTAGTATTGGCCTTTCATCTGTTGTAGAAGTAGGAGATTATGCTTTTACTAACACTAAAATAGATATGTTACAGTCTAATAATATGGAGATTATTGGTAAACACGCTTTTGAAAATACTCTTATAAAAGAACTTAGTTTAGCAAGTATTAATAAGATAGATGATTATGCATTTAATAATGTTCAAACAATGTATAATGCTTATTTATACAATGTTTCTATAATAGGAGATTATGCCTTTAATAATTGTAAATATTTGAATAAAGTATATTTTTCTAATACGAACGCTATACTTGTAAATAATAGTGAAGAAATAGATATAACAGTTGGAAAAGATGCAACATTTAGTAATTGGGGATTTTATACTGATGGAAGACTTAGAGTATATGTTCCAGATGGAATATCCGCTAATGGTAATACTTATTTAAGTTTATATCAAAAAAAGTTTGAAGGAAATGAAAATTATATATTTACTACTGGTTATGAAATTGGTAGTTATAAGCATTATTCACTTCCTTATGATATAAATGTTTATACAGTTAGAGAAGTTAACTTATATGGAATTAATGGTTGGGAAATAGTTTCATATCAAGGAGCAGATTTAGGTAGAGATTATTATATTCCTGATACTCTTACATATAACGGTGTTACAAAAAATGTTATAAGTGTTGGAGATTATGCTTATCGTAATGTTTTATTTGAAGATGGTGCTACTATTAGTATTGATAATTCTTCTTTAGTGAAACTGGGAGATTATGCTTTTAGTAATATGGATATTACGAGTATTAAAGCAAGTTCCTTAAAAGAAATTGGTTCTCATGCTTTATTTGGAACCAAACTACAAACTGCTGAGTTTTCTAATCTAGAAACTTTAGGAGATTATGCTTTGGCTGATTTACTTACTTTAAATATGGTTAATTTAGGAAAAGTAGTAAATATTGGTTATTCTGCCTTATATAATGATGCAAATTTAGAACAAGTATTTATTAATAATAGTAATTTTGATATTGTCTTAGGATTAAAAGCATTTTATAATGTTGGATTAAATGCATCAAGTAGATTTAGAATGTATGTTCCAGGAGGAGAAAATAGTTTAAACTATTATAAAACTTTGTTTGTAGATTATGCTGATTACATATATGAGACAGGTATATTGATTGGTAGTTATATTAATTCGCCAATTATGTATGATATAGGTGAATATTCAGTTAAACTAGTTGAAAAGGAAGATAGAGATGGAAATACTGTTTCAGGATATGAATTAATTGAATATCATGGCGCTAACTTGTCAAATTTATTTAGTTTACCTGATATGATATCAGAAAATAAGGCAGATGTTAGTATTGTAGTTAATAAAACTGGTGGATGGCAAAGTGGTACGGATTATTATCAATCTTACGATATTATTTTAAATAATAATACAGATAGTGATATTAGTGACTGGAAAGTAAAAATAGATACTAATGATATGACAATTTCTGGACTTTGGAATGTTACCCGCGAAGATCATGATAATTATATTATTATTTCTCGTCCTAATGAATATGATGTTATTGGTGCTAATTCTAGTAAAACAATCCAATTACAAATGTATTCTTCTAATGAAAACTATGTCCTTAATGCTACTTATATAAATAATAACGAAGATGGCCTTCCATTAATTAGTATAGGTGACAGAGCATTTATTCATACTTCTGTAAATAGTAATACAAATTTAAGCTTTAATAATGAAAATTTAATTAATATAGGAAACTATGCTTTTTATAACATTTCTGGTATTAAATCAATTAATTTACCTAAACTTACAACGATAGGTGATTATACTTTTTATAATAATAGTTTAAATAAGGTAGAAACGCCTAATTTGAAAAGTATTGGGCAGTATGCTTTATCAAATATGTCTAATTTATATTATATTAATTTGGGTAAAGTAATAAAAATGGAAGAGAGATCTTTATATAATTTAAATAATCTATTACAAGTATTCTTCAAACCAACTAAGGAGACTATATTGTTTGATCAAAACGCTATTGAGGATGTTGGAAGTTTGAAGAAACAAAATCAGAAAATATTGATTTATCGGTAAGTTATAAAAGAGATTCACGTACACAATCTGGAAGTTGGAATAATAGAGTTTATACTTATACATATACAGCTACAATATCTAATACTAGTCGTAAAGATATTTCTAGTTGGACAGTTAATATGAATTTGGGATCTAATGGAACTTTTTCAAGTGTTACTAATGGGGCAAATTATAGTATTAATGGAACAACGGTAACTTTTACTTCAGATGGTTCTACTAGTACTATTTCAGCTTTAGGTTCTGTTACATTTACATTTGTGGTGACATCTGGTTCTAATAACTGGAATCCTTCTTTTACAACTCCTGTTGGAG
>SFTR01000044.1 GCA_004560915.1 bacterium
AGGAATAATTGCTAAAAAAGGTAAAGTAATTGCTAAATCTATACTTAAGATGGTTAATAGATGTCAAAAGTCACAGGAAGAGGAAGATAAGAAAACTAGAATGGTAAGCGAACAAATGGGACAAGTGCTTACTACTCAAAAGAATGGTGTTTATGAATTTAGAAATCATATATTAGATTCTAATGATATAGTATCAGTTATAGAAGGACAAATAGATAGATATGTAGATGAAGTGGTAGATAGATATACTGATGAAGAAATGGATACTAAGTTAAGTCCATTTATAGATACAGAAATATATAAAGATATATCTAAACCTAAAGATAAAAAAACAACTATTAAAAATGCATTAAAGAGTAAACTAGATAAAGTACCTAAATCAGAAAAATACAAACAAGAAACTAGAAGTAAAATGCTAGATATTATAGATGACTATTGGATTAGTCAAATGGAATATTTAGATCAAATACAAAGAGGTTCTGTATATCAAGCATATGCTGAAAGAGATCCTATAAAAGCATATCAAGAAGAAGCAACACTTCAATATAGAGATATGATAGATTATGTTAGAAATGAAATGATTGCTTATGCATTAAATCCAACACTTAAATATGGAGAATACAAAGTACCTGAAAGTGATATAAAAGAAGAAATTCCATATGAAGAAGAAATTGAAGACAGAGGTGTATTAAGATGAAAACATTTAAATGGATATTTAATATTATAAGAGGTTTAATTATAATATATATAATAATTCTTGCTTTCTTATATGTAATATTCTATGTTAAAAGAAATACTTATCATGAAAAATATCCTTCATTAAATGGATATTCATATTATAAGATAGATAATTCTACTTTAGAACCTGAAGTACGTAAAAATAATTATTTAATACTTAAAAAAGATGAAAATATAGAAGTGGGAGATTTCGTAGCATTTCTAGATGGACCTGAACAAGATATTGTTATTAGAAAAGTAGTTGAGAGAGATAATTATAAATTAACTTTAGATGTCACTAATAACTATGAAAGTAAAGAATATAGAGTTGAAAAAAATATAGATGAGATATCTGCTAAGGTAGTATATAATAATAATACTGTAAGTGCGATAGCAAATGTACTTTTAAATCCTATAGTAATAGTAATTCTATTATTCTTAGGAACAATATTTCCAGAGTTTATTTTTAATAAATAGAGAGAAATCTCTTTTTATTTATAATAATTTTATAAGGAGGTAGGGATGGAATTATTAGATTTATATGATGAAGATGGAAAAAAACTTGGTAGTACTATTAAAAGAGGTGAGAAACCTAAAAATGGATATGTGATGTTAAGTATTGTATTCATTAAAAATAGTTATGAAAAATATTTAATACAAAAGACTAGTGATGAAAAAGGTTCTAAGTATAGTTCAACTGGAGGACATGTAACTCATAATGAAGACGGGATAAGTACTATAATTCGTGAGTTAAAGGAAGAGTTAGGGTTAAATATAGTAGATGACGAACTTCAAAATATAGCGCTTGCTAAACATCCTAAAGGACCTTGTATAATTAATTTATATTTAATTAATAAAGATATTGATATTAATACATTAAAATTACAAACTGAAGAAGTAGAAAGTGTTATGTGGATGAGTAACAATGAAATTATATCACTCATCAAAGAAGATAAATTCTTAGGTTCTCATGGATATCTATTTGAAAAATACTTTATAAATTAAAATATTTTGTCATAAAAAAAGATTTATATCATATTTATTACTAAATGCTAGAAAGAAGGTAAATATGGATAAATCAGAAATTATTAAGAGTTTGGGTAAGAAAAGTAATGGTGAAATATATCTTGGAGTAGTAGGTGCTGTTCGTACTGGTAAAAGTACTTTTATTAAGAAATGTATTGAAAATTTGATTCTTCCATATATCGATGATGATGTAGAAAAGAAAAGATGTATGGATGAAATACCTCAAACTGCTCAAGGTAAAACCATTATGACAATAGAACCTAAGTTTGTTCCAAGTAGTGGAGCTAATATTAATATTGATGGGTTAGTTACAAATATTAAGTTAGTTGATTGTGTAGGATTTGTAACACCAGGATCACTTGGATATGAAGACGAGTTAGGTAACCCCCGTATGGTTAAAACACCATGGTTTACAGAAGAACTTCCTTTTGTGGAGGCAGCTGAAATTGGAACAGAAAAAGTCATTAAAGATCATGCAACTATTGGTATAGTTGTTACTACTGATGGAAGTATATTAGATATGTCAAGAAGTAATTATGTACAAGCTGAAGATAAAGTTATAACAGAACTTAAAAACATTAATAAACCATTTATAGTTATTATGAATAGTATCCATCCAATGGCTAATGAAACAATAAGTATGAGTGAAGCTTTAAAAGAAAAATATGGTGTACCAGTAATACCAATAAGTGTAGAAAATATGACTGAAAGAGATATTACTGAGATTTTAAAAGAAGCACTTTATGAATTTCCAGTTGATCATATTGAATTTAATATACCAGATTGGGTAGGAGTACTTAAGAGTGATCACCCTCTTAAACAGAAATTTATTGATAAGATGAAAGAGTCTATTGTTAATGTTGATAAATTAAGAGACGTAGAAAATATTAATTTAAATCTTGAAGATAATAGTGAAATTACTAAAGCATATATTTCTAAACTTGATACTGAAAACTCTGAAGTAACTATTACTATGGAAGCAAGTGATGAATTATTTAATGATATATTAAAAAGTGTAGTTGGAACTTCTGTTAATAGTAAAGGTGACTTATTAAAAGTATTTCAAGATGTTAGTGAAGGAAGAAGTGAATATGAAAGTATTAAGGGTGCTTTAAAGCAAGTATATCAAACTGGATATGGTATAGTACTTCCTAGAATAACTGATATGAAACTAGAGAAGCCTGAAATAATTAAACAGGGTGGTAGATTTGGTATTAAACTTAAGGCTAAAGCATCAAGTGTACATATGATAAAGGTTGATGTAGAAAGTAGTTTTGAACCTATTATAGGTAGTGAAGTACAAAGTAAAGAGTTGATTGATTACATTATGAAAGATAATGAAGATCCTGAAAAGATATGGCAAAGTGAAATATTTGGAAGAAGTCTTAATGAAATAGTACAAGAAGGTATACAAGCTAAGTTATCATTACTTCCGGATGCTGCTAAATATAAGTTATCTCAAACTATTACGAAGATGGTTAATAAAGGAAGTAATAACTTAATAGCAATAGTATTATGACACTTAAAAGTGTCTTTTAATTTGTTTAAATATTTGTTATAATCTTAATGTAAGGAGAATGATATATGAACAATAATAATTTAAATAATGTTCCAAATATGAATAGTAATAATAGTGCTCCATTAGCACCACCAGAACCTCCAGTAACACCACTTGCAGGAGCAACAGTGAGTGAAACACCAGTTATTCAAGGCAATACTGCAACTCCACAAGTACAAACTCCTGAAGACAAAGTTATGCCTGAAACATTAAAAGAAGAAATAAGACAAGAACAATTAAATCAACAAAAACCTAAAAAGAAAAAACATATATTTAGAAAAATATTTAATATTTTAATTACACTTGCATTGTTAGTTTGGATAGGAGTAATTGTATATGATTTCTTAAACGTTCAAAGTGAAAAAGAACCAAAGTTCTGTTTTACAAAGGGTGAAACTAAGAATGATGATGGAAATGTTAAATGGTGTAAGGGTGCTGGATATGTAGCATATAAATATGATTATGGAGATATAACAGCATATGAATTTGGTCCATTCTGGCAAGAAATTAAAACTAAGTCAGAACTAGAAGCAAGAGGAAAATAAATCTTCCTTTTTATTTATAAAATGAAGTGTTTTTGCTTTTTATGACTAACTATAATAATAGGAGGGTTAGTTATGTATAAATATATTAAATCTTATGAACTTGGTTTTATAGAAGGAATAAAAGATGCTTTAAAAGATAAAAATAAAATATTTAAGAAAATTAATGAATTAGAAGTAATGTCTAAACTATATGATATAGGTTATATTAAAGGGTATAATAAATGTATAAATTATCTTAAAAACAATCTTTAAAATATTATTATAATAGTGTATAATTATAATATGATATAAGATATTGAGGTGTAAGATGAAGAATGGTTTTACTCTTATGGAATTATTAGTTGTTATAGTTATAACAGCTGTAATAGCTACGGGTTCTGCAATGATATTTAATAAAAGTAATAGTGATACTAATGAAGAAGATTTAAGAGGCAAATATAGAGAAATACAAAGAGCTGCTAATATTTATATAGATTTAAATGATTCTTGGAGAACTACATTAAATGAGAATAGAAAAGTATCTATTAAATTAGGGGAACTTCAATCATCTAATTATGTTGCTAAGAATTTTAAAAATACTGTTACTAATCAGGTATTTCCAAGTAATTACATAGTTAAATTATATATTGCTTCTTCAGGTGATAATGAATATTTAGATTCTTGTGTTGTTAGATATTCTGGTGGACAAGAAATATGTGTTGCTAATAGTAAAGGGTATGCTTGTGAATGCTGTGATACACCTATATCTGAATTTAATAAGAAGTGTAGTAATTAATCTGTAGCTTAATTGTTTATTGAAATTATAAATAAAATATTGTATTATGTTTATAGAATGGTGAGGATATGAAAAATATAAAGATTGATAAAAAGTATGTTATAATTATGTTTTTAGTTCTAATAGTAGGTGTTGGTACAATAACATTTGCTTATTTTCAAGGGTCTGTTTTGAATGATTTGATAAATCCTACTAATGTAAGTACTGGAAGTATTGATATTAAGATAAGTGATACTAGTGTAAATGCTACTGCTGTTGAACCTTTGTTTACAAATGGTAATAATTTTGAAAAAGCATCTTTCGTAAAGCATTTTAGTGTAACTAATGGAACTAATACATTAAATACTTGTGTTGAATTATATTTAAAAGTAAATAGTATTGATAGTGCACTTGCTAACTCATACTTTAAATATGCTATTGTTAATGATGATACTGATACTACAATAACAGGCGACTTTAATGGAGTAAGTAGTGGTACTGAACTTGATTTAGGTTCTTTATATTTCTTTGAAAGTAGTACTGTTAAAAATTATACTATGTACATATGGATAGAGTATAGTCCTGATGTTGATCAAGCATTTATGCTTAAAAAGAGTATGAGCGCAACATTATTCGTTAAAGCACAAGACTCTAAAACTAAAGATACATGTGACACTAGAAGTACATTTAAATTAACTTATGAATTAAATGGTGGAACTGGGTGTGATAATACTAATGTAAATAAAGGCGATGATGTTACATTATGTACTCCAACTAATACTGATACTACTTTAAGTTTTGGTGGTTGGTATGCAGATAACAAATACACTAGTCAAGTAACATCTATAACTAATATGAGTGATGATGTTAAATTATATGCTATGTGGACTTGTACATTTGATGGAGAACTTACTCAAGGCGCAGAGTATGTTAATGGCCAATATACATATAGATATAAGCAAGAAGGCATTTATTCCTCAACTTTGAGTTGGAGAAATATTACAGGAGAAGGTTGGGGTGTACAATTAACTGATAAATCAAGTACTGATCCTGTAACTAGTAAAGTTTGCACTTTTATAAATGATAAACCTGTTATTTCGATGAGCTATATGTTTAATAATTCACAAGCAACTACATTAGATTTAAGTAACTTTACTATTACTAGTAGTACTAAAATTAAAAGCATGTTTAGTGGGGCTGCGGCTACTACTGGTTATGCTAAGGATGAAGCAACTGCTACATTATTTAATGATAGTAGTGTAACAAATATACCAAGCACATTAGTGTTTAGAGTTAAATAGTACTAGGAATAGTACTTTTTAATTTATACAAATATTTGTTTGTAAATGTATTGACTTTTTAAAATAAATTCATTATATTATTACTTGTGTATTAGTATATGAACAAATGTTTATGTTAATAATATAATGAGGTGTGAAAATGGATAAAATAATTATTAAGAATGCTCGTGAGAACAATTTAAAAAATATAGATTTAGAACTTCCTAAGAATAAATTAATAGTTATGACTGGTGTATCTGGTAGTGGTAAGAGTAGTCTTGCTTTTGATACTATATATGCTGAGGGACAAAGACGTTACGTTGAGAGTCTTAGTGCATATGCTCGTCAATTTTTAGGAAATATGAATAAACCTGAAGTAGATTCTATTGAAGGATTAAGTCCAAGTATTAGTATTGATCAAAAATCAACTAATAAGAATCCTAGAAGTACAGTTGGTACTATTACAGAAATATATGATTATTTAAGACTTTTGTTTGCAAGAGTTGGGACTCCTTATTGTCCTAAACATAATATACCTGTTACTGAACAAAGTATTGAAGAAATGACTAATAAAGTTCTTGAATATGAAGTTGGTACTAGAATAGAGATTATGGCTCCAGTAGTTCATGGAGAAAAGGGAACTCAAAAAGATTTATTAGAAGAGTTAAGAAAAGAAGGATTTGTAAGAGCTAGAGTAGATGGGGATGTTAAAGATTTAAATGATGATATAGTTCTTGAGAAAAACAATAAACACAATATAGATGTTATAATTGATAGAATTGTAATTAAGGAGGACTCAAGAAGTAGAATATTTGAAAGCATTGAAACTTCTACTAAGATGGCTAATGGTAAAGTTGTAATAAATATACTAGGTGATAAAGAAATAGTTATGAGTGAAAACTATGCTTGTCCTTTATGTGATTTTAGTATTCCTGAACTTGAACCAAGATTATTTTCATTTAATAGTCCTTATGGGGCTTGTCCAGTATGTAAGGGTTTAGGAGTTAATTTACACATTGATGAAGATATACTAATCCCAAATAAGAATTTATCTATTATGGATGGAGCAGTTGCATCTTTTCAAAGTGGTGAAACATTAAATATAGCATTTAAGAAACTTGCTTTGGTGGCTAAACATTACAATATAGACTTATATAAGCCTGTTAAAGATTTAACTCGTGATGAACTTAATATAATACTTTATAGAAGTCCTGATAAATTAGATTTATCACTTACTACTAGGAGTGGCAGTGTTCTAAAAAGTTATGACTATTTTGAAGGAATAATTACTAATCTAGAAAGACGTTATATGGAAACAACTAGTCCATCTATTAGGGACTGGATAGAAAGATATATGACTGAACTTCCTTGTCCTAGTTGTCATCAAACCAGACTTAGAGATGAAGCACTAAGTGTAAGAGTTAATAATAAAAATATATATGAAGTAACTAATATGAGTATTAGAGATTTACTTATTTGGTTTGATAAACTTAAACTTAGTAAAGAACAAACTGAAGTATCATTCTTGGTAGTTAAAGAGATTAAAGAAAGACTTACTTTCTTAAAGAATGTAGGACTTGAATACTTAACTTTATCAAGAGAAGCTGCTACATTAAGTGGTGGTGAAGCTCAAAGAATTAGACTTGCTACTCAAATAGGTAGTAGACTTTCTGGTATTTTGTATGTACTTGATGAACCTAGTATTGGCCTTCATCAAAGAGATAATGCTAAACTAATAAACTCTTTAAAAGAAATGAGAGATTTAGGAAATACTTTAATAGTAGTAGAGCATGATACTGATACTATGCTCGCTGCTGACTATTTAGTAGATATAGGTCCTAAAGCTGGTAATGAAGGAGGATATTTAGTAGCATGTGGTACTCCAGAAGAAGTAATGAAGAATGATAAATCATTAACTGGCAGATATTTAAGTGGTAAAGAGACGATTGAGGTACCTAAAAAGAGACGTAAAGGTAATGGAAAATCTATTAAGATAACTGGATGTAAAGAGAATAATTTAAAGAATATTAGTGTTGAATTTCCACTTGGTAAGTTTATATGTGTTACTGGTGTATCTGGTAGTGGTAAGAGTACTTTAGTAAATGAAATATTATGTAAGGCTCTGTCAAATAAAATTAATAGATCTAAAGATAAACCTGGTAAGTTTAAAGATATAAAAGGAATAGAGAATGTTGATAA
>SFTR01000045.1 GCA_004560915.1 bacterium
GTGCATCATACGAAATCAAGGCGGATTTATTAGAAATTCTTAATAAATTATTGACAAAAGAATAATATTAATATATAATCAATATCGTTGAAAAAGAAAGAAAGAGAGCCACTCTTCACCAGATGTATAGATACATTGGTACAAAAGCTTATTTGTGAAAATACGTTTTTAAAGTGGACTCTTATGTCCACTTTTTTCAAATATTAAATATGGAGGTGTTAGCAATAGCTAAGCAAAACGAAGTTCAAATTAATGAACAAATAACTTTTCAAAACGTTATGGTAATTGGACCTAATGGAGAAAAAATGGGCATCAAAAATATAGATGATGCCAAAACACTTGCTAAATATGCAGGACTTGACTTAGTTTTGTTAAATAACGATCCTAAAAATCCAGTATGCAAAATTATTGACTATAACAAGTTTCGTTATGAAAAACAAAAAAGAGAAAAGGAAGCAAAGAAAAAGCAAAGAGAACAAAATCTTGAAACTAAAGAGTATCGTTTAAGCGTTACTATTGACGTAGGAGATTTTGAAACAAAATTAAGAAATGCAAAAGCATATATTGAAAAAGGTCATAAGATTAAAGTTGCAGTAAGATTCAAAGGAAGACAAATGGCTCATCCAGAATTAGGACGCGACGTAATAATGAAGTTTGCAGAAAGATTAAATGATGTTGCAGACATAGAACAAATGCCAAAAATGGAAGGTAGAAGTATGCAACTATTCTTAACACCAAAAAAGTAGAAAGGAAGAATGAATTAATATGCCAAAGATGAAATCACATGGTGGAATCAGTAAAAAAATCTTAGTAAGAAATTCTGGTTCAACAAAAATTGGACACGTAGGAGCAAACCACAATAGTGGAAAGAAATCAACAGATTTCAATAGAAAATCAAGAAAGGGTTCTGTATTAAGTAGCGGAGATGCTAAAAGATATAGAGGACTTGTTAAGTAAGGAGGGGTTATAAATGGCAAGAGTTAAAGGCGGAAATGTTTCTAAGAATAGAAGAAGAAAAGTATTAAAAAGAGCTAAAGGATATTTTGGAAGTAAACATAGATTATATAAGACTGCTCAAGAACAATTATTCCATAGTGGAGCATACAGCTTTAATGATAGAAAGAAAAGAGCTAACGACTTTAGAAAATTATGGATTACAAGAATTAATGCAGCTTGTAGAGCTAACGATATAGTATATTCTAAATTCATTAATGGACTTAAAAAGGCTAATATCGAAATCAATAGAAAAATGTTAAGTGAACTTGCTATATTTGCTCCAGAAGAATTCACTAAATTAGTTAAACTTTCTAAAGATGCTTTAGAAGGAAAAGCTCCAAAGAAAGAAGCTAAAGAAGTAGAAACAAAAGTTGAAAAAACTGTAGAAGCTAAAACTGACTATTCTAAATTAACAGTAGCTGAATTAAAAGCTGCTTGTGCTGAAAAAGGAATTGAAGTTACTACATCAATGAAAAAAGCTGATTTAGTTGCTGCTTTAAATAAGTAATTTAATAATAGTATCCATAATGGATACTTTTTAATTGTAATTAATTCATATATGCTTTATAATAAAGGTGAAAAAAGAGGAATTAAAATGATAAAAAGGATAGATCCATTTTTATATAATGCTCCATCTATAGATATACATGGATATGATAGATTTGGTGGAATTGCAATAGTTAAGAACTTTATAGATAATGAATCAAGAATAGGTACTAAGAAACTAATAGTGGTTCATGGTAAAGGAGAAGGCATATTAAGGCAAGCAACACACGAATATTTAAAGACTGATAAAAGAGTGTTGGAATATAAACTAAATATATTTAATGATGGAGAAACTATAATAATACTTAAATAAGGAGAAAATATGCAACAATACTTTGGTAAAGATAAAAAAGATAATACAATTTACTTAAACAATGATGATTTAAATCATATAAAAAATGTAATGAGAATGAAAGAAAATGATGAAGTAATAGTTGCATATGAAAATAAAAGTTATATTTGTTCTCTAAATAAAGATTTACTATCAGCAAGTATTAAAGAACTATTTAAAGAGAATACAAATGAAACAAGAATAAAGTTATATATGCCACTACTATCAGAAGAAAAAATGAGTTTTATATTACAACATGGGACTGAATTAGGTATTACTGATTACGTAGTAGTAATGTATAGTCATTGTAAATACAAACTTAAGTCAAAAGATTTCGATAAAAAACTTCAAAGATGGGCTAAAATACTTAAAGAAGCAACAGAACAATGCTATAGATTAAATAAACCAAATATAGACAAGATCATAGAAGTAAAAGATATAGAAGCAAGCGAAAGTGTAAATATAATGTGTTCACTTGACAAGCAAGATGTAAACAGCATAGTAAAGGTATTAACACTTGAAAATTGTAATGATACAATTAGTATAGTATTTGGACCGGAAGGTGGCCTATCAAAGAGTGAAGAAGAATTACTTACTAAAAAAGGATTCATAAAAACTTCACTTGGAAGTGATGTACTAAGAACAGAAACAGTACCACTTATGATAGCATCTATCCTAAAATATTTGAAGGAATGTGGTAATAATGGAAAACTTTGACAAATTATTAGAAACTTTTATGACTGGAGACTTTTTTCTAATCTTCTTAGTACTTATGTTAATTATATTAGTAACTTTAATTTTAGCTTTAATTAAAACTAGAAGCGAATACTTAGAAATGGTTAGAAGAGAACAAGACAAAATAGATTTAGAAAGTAGATTCAAAAAACCAGTAGATGAAACTAAACCATTAGAAACTAAAGTAGTAGAAGAACATAAAAAAGAAAAAGAGTTAGATATCTTAGATGAACTAAATAGTTTAATGGCAACTTCTAAAGAGGATGTTATGGATGAAAACAAACCATTAGTTAAACAAATAGATTTACCAAACGTAAAAACATATGATGATGTTATTGAAGAATATGAAAATGGAGAAGAAGAAAACGCAGTTATTTCAACTGAAGAACTAGAAAAAGTTGCAAGACAAAGAATGGAAAATCTTGGAATGAATGATAACCAAGTAGCAATTCAAAAATATGAAGAAGAACAAGAAAAGAAAGCAATAATTAGTTATGAACAATTACTTAAAAATGCTTCAAATATAACATTAACTTATAAAGAAGAAACAAATAAAAAGGGTGCCCCAAAAGTGAACAAAATAGAAGTACAAGAGAAGGAAGTAACTCAAGCAGTAAGTTATGTAGCAGAAGAAGAATACTTAAAAATACTTAAAGAGTTCAGGTTAACATTAGAATGAAAACATTTTTAATAAAAACATTAGGTTGTAAAGTTAATTCTTACGAAAGCGAATTCGTAAGAAATTTGCTTTTAAATGAAGGATATAAAGAGACAAAAGATAATGCTGATATTTGTTTAGTAAATACATGTACAGTAACAAATACAGCAGATAATAAAAGTAAACAAGTAATTAATAATATAAGAAAAAATAATCCAAATGCAATAGTAGTAGCATTCGGATGTTTTTGTGAGTTTAGAAAAGCAAATATAAATGATTTAATAGATGCAGAAATAATACTAGGAACAAAGAATAAAACTAAAGTATTAAAATGTATCAAAGATTATGAAAAGAATCATGAAAGAATTATATTATTTGATGAATCAAAAGAAGATGTATTTGAAGACATGGAGATAAAGAAATATGAACATCATCACAGAGCATTCATAAAAATAGAAGATGGATGTAATAATTTCTGCAGTTATTGTATTATTCCATATGTAAGAGGAAGAGTTAGAAGTAAAGACTTTAATAAATGTATTATTGAAGGTAATGATTTAGCTATTTCAGGCCATAAAGAAATAGTCTTAGCTGGTATTCATACTGGACAATATTCTTCAGATAATAAAAGACTAGCTGATTTAATAAATGAAATAAGCAAAGTAGATCAAATAAAAAGAATAAGACTTTCATCAGTAGAAATAGTAGAACTTGATGATAAAATGATGGATATAATTAAGAATAATAAGAAATTTGTATCTCACTTACATATACCACTTCAAGCAGGATGTGATAAAACATTAAAAGCAATGAATAGAAGATATGATCTAGAATATTTTACTGATAAAGTAAACACAATTAGAAGTCTTAGACCTGATATATCACTTACAACGGATGTAATCGTAGGTTTTCCAGGAGAAACAGAAGAAGACTTCGAATGTACATACAACTATTGTAAAAATATTGGATTTGCTAAGATACATGTATTTCCATATTCAGATAGAAATGGAACAGTTGCTTCAAGAATGCCAAATCATGTACCAAGAAATATAGTAAAAGAAAGAGCAAGAAAACTAATAGAACTTTCTGACATTTTAGAAAAAAAATATTTTAAGAAGTTTATAGGTAAGGAAGAAGAAGTATTAGTTGAAGAATTTAAAAATGGCTATTATCATGGATTTACTGAAAACTATATACCAGTAAAACTACTAGATGCAACTCCAAATGAAATAATAAAAGTAAAACTAACAAAAGAAAATATAAATTATAATTTAGAAGATTAAGCGTTAACTTAATCTTTTTAAGTTGTATTAAAAATTAAAATATTGTATTCTATTATTAGAATAGAGGTTGAAGTAATGAAAAAAATTGATTTAAAATGTCCAAGTTGTGGTGGAATAATGAAAGTTTCAGAAGATAAAACTGAAATAACATGTCAATACTGCCAGCACAAGTTCTTAATAGAAAAAGAAAAAACAATTGAAGAATTAAAAGAACAAGAAGAAGCAATCAGTTACGCACGCGAAAAAGGAATTAGAAAAGCAAAAGATGAGGCACTAAAAAAAGAAAAGAAGAATGATAGAAAAATATTTTTTATAACAATTCTAGGTATTGCCATCTTAAGTGGCCTTGCTGCAGCAATCAATTATTATGGAAAAGAATATATGTCAGATCCATTTAAATGCATAAATGTAAAATTCCTTGGTGAAAGTGGAAGAGGCGAAGCAAAAATTGAAAGCAATGGTAACTGTAAAGAATCAAAAGATATAGATTATAGTACAACAAAAGCCACAAACTTAAAAGAAGGAGACGAAGTATATGTAGATGTTTCAAGTTCAAAATATCGTTTCGACACGGATAGAAAAAAATATATAGTAAAAGGTCTTTCAAACTATGTAAAAGAAATAAATGAACTTACTGATGAAATAAAAGAGAAAATACATAAATTATCATATAATAAACTAAAAGAAGAAATTGATAAAGACTATAAATATGGCGGAAAAATGGTTAGTTTAACACAATATAAACTTTATCTGCATACTGATAATGAAACAACAAATGCAATATATGATATATACAAACTAAAAAGCAAAACACCAACTGGAAAAACCTATGAACTTTTAGTAATGACTAAATTAGAAAATGTAATTATTCTTAAAAATAGTACTGATTTATTCTCATATACTCGTATAAATCAAAAAGGAGAAGCAATTGATTTAGGTTCAAATATGTTAAATTCTAGTTCCTCAATGAGTAAAGATTATATAGGTTTTACTTATGGATTCAAAAATATAGATGAATTAAGAAATTATATTAATAGTTCAAATGAAAACGTATCAGGAAAAATGATTATAAAAGAATAAGAGACAATATTGTCTCTTTTAATTTAGAAAAAAATAAAAAAACTACTCAATAGAGTAGAGTAGTAAATATCATATGGTACGGACAAATAGTATATCCGAAACCTTAGGAATAGTTGATAAACAACTAATACTAAATACATTTTACCATAGGTATCATTTATTTCAACATTTTTTAGTTAATTTTTTTGCATTTTTGTAATTTAGTTTATACCATTCAATAAATTCATCTGTGGCACTTGTTCTATTATCAGGTCTATTATTTCTTTCTTCATCAGTCATTTCCGCTAAAGTTTTTGTACAATTATCTGGAACAAATACATACCATAAATTTGATTTTGCTCGTTTATTTTCGTGTCCTCGTAATTCATTTGATAAAGAACCTTTACTAATTCCGAAGAATTGATAATATTCATTTCCATCAAAGAAAGTAAGACAATCTAGAAAATAGCAACTTCTATCTGTTACATCTTTCATTGTTTCTAAAAGTTCATTCACATTAGAACTAACACCACTTCTTTTTACAAAAGCACCTGGATAACCTGGATTATTAGGATAATGTTCTATATAGAAACCTGAGTCAGCAACAAATACAGGACTACCTAATTTTTCGTATGCTTGCCTTGCTTTTTCTTTAGATATAAATTCAATATCATTAACATCTGGCTCATCTAAATCACATTTAAAATAATCAATAGTAATCCCAGCATTTTCAAATTTTTCTTTTACTGAAACATACTTACCATAATTACCAGTTATATAAGTTAAATTTTCCATATTACATTTCTCCTTTAAATTTATATAATTTCTTTACCAAAGTTGGATTATATTCTGGTTGTGTTAAATCTATATTCTTGTCTTCAGCAATTTTTTTAGATAAGAAATACATTTGCAAAATCAAATAATATTCTTTCCAAAATATATTATCTTTTAAATCATTTGTATCAAAAACAGATATATTTGAATATTCACTATTGATAGATTCGATTAATAAACTATCTAATTCTTTTAATCCGTGTGATAAGTAAATTAATTTACTATTTGGATATTGAAATAATAAATTGCTTCTTCCATGACAGTATGAACCTTTATCATGGATTACTGTTGCTGCTAATCCGACTTCAATTAGATTAGATTCTAGAACACTCGCAGAAGTTTTTGTTTCATATCCACTCATTATTTGAATTAATGAAGTATCTTTAAAATCTACATTTAATTTATTTATTTTTTCTTTACTTCTTGATAATAATTCTTTTATTTTATCATTTATTCTTTTTATTTCGTTTGAACCTAATTCTAGATTTAGTGAAGTAGTAGAATCAAGAAGCAATGATATTGGCCCCAAACTAGTAGCTAATGATATAAAACTCTTTTCTCTATCATAAAGTTCATTACCCCAAGATACCACTTGATAATTAGATTCTTTTACATTTTCGGTAATTAAATATTTATTTCCCTTAAAATCTAATAATGCTTCGCTAATTCCATTAGTATTTCCACTAGCAGAAATGACAATTAAATTAGAAAAAATATCTCTATTTGCTTTATAAAAGTAATCTCTTGGCTCAATTACCTCACAAATTATTCCAGTTAATCCTAATCTTTCAATAATTAGTTGTAAATAATATGCTATTACTTTAGAACCTCCAGTTGCCATAATTAATGTTGGTTTATTATCTATGGTTAATTCATATAGCATTTCTCTTATATCATTATATTTACCTAAACATGGATCATTAACCTGCATTATTCTTTCTTCTAGTTTAGAAAAATTTAATTCTGTAGGTTCAGTATGTGTATGTTTAATCATTATAAAACCTCTCCCTTGCTAATTACATATTAACAAAAGAAGAGGAAATATATATGTCAGTTATAAAAATTTTCTAATAATTTTATTTCTTTAATGCGATTTATATAGAAATGTCTTATCTCTTGTTTTTTCTCACAATATGCAGCGACTCCCCATTCTGATCCAAGTAATATTAAATCGTAAGGATGAATAGTTCTCGCAGAAATCTCTTTTTTATCTTTAGAATAATATTCTATATAACACTTTCTTTTTTCTTTGATTGCTTTATTAACTATATTATAAAATTCTTTGTTTTTAATATTAATAGCATTTGGTGTTATAAATCTTTTTGGAACATTTATATTTTGATTTAAGACATATCCACCATATGGACCTTTAATTGTATCTATGTATATGCCTGCTTTTTCTATTTCATCTTTATAAACTCGAATCATTCTAGGACTAACTTCTAATTTTTCAGATAATTCAGATATGCTATATTTTCTGCCTG
>SFTR01000046.1 GCA_004560915.1 bacterium
TGGTAGAAAGCCAGGAAACTATGCATCAGTTAAAATAAGTGCTTCTGATAAATATACTAAAGAAGACTTACTTGCAAATACTAAACTTACTATTGATGACAGAGAAACTATTACTTGGGGAGATGTTATTGATGAATCATTAGGTGAAGATGTGTTCTTTACACTTTATCCAAGATTTGATGAAAATACTAAATCTCATAAAGTAACTATTGAATGGGAAAATGGTAATACTCAAACATTTGTAATTGAGCTTGCTGAAACTGCTACTTTAGAAAGTGCTCCAAAAGGTACTATTGCTAAAGGAGATTCTACTGGTGGAGATCTTGAATATACAGTTGAAGGAAACAAAGTAACTATTAATGGTACTATGAAATGGTATGATATACAGTTGAAGGAAACAAAGTAACTATTAATGGTACTATGAAATGGTATGAAGCTGATGAAAATGCTCAAAATGGTAGAAAAGCTGGAAATTATGCTTCAGTTAAGATTTCTGCTAATGAAGCTTATACAAGAGAAATGTTAGTAAGTAAAGCAAAAGTTACTATCGATGACAGAGAAACTATTAATTGGGAAACTGTAACAGATCCTTCAATGGGTGAAGACGTGTTCTTTATATTTTATCCAAGATTCGATGAAAATACTAAATCTCATAAAGTAACTATTGAATGGGAAAATGGTAATACTCAAGTATTCACTATTGAACTAGGAGAATCAATAGTACTTGAACCTGAACAAACTATATAATATATTTAAATATTTTTAGAATTTAAACAGGTAGAATTATAATCAAGCATATGAAAAATAAAAAGAAAATATTGTTTATAACAGTTTTAATATTAGTTTTAGTCATTGTAGTTACAGCTATAATAGTGACTATTAATATTAAAAAAACAAAGAAACTAACATATGAGTTAGAAACTCTTACTACTAACTATTATGAAAATGAATTTACTGAATACATGCCAACTCTTTTGAAAAGAAATGGTACTTTAAAAATTACAGTTAGTTCTTTAAAACAATTAAAAAAAGATGTATCAATATTTGAAGATAATGATTGTGATTTAGAAGATACTTATGTAGTACTTACATATAATGAAAAAACTAATTATGATATTGAAAGTCATTTATCTTGTAAATAATTGATAAAATATTAATAATAAAAGATTTGATTCATATTATTTAATGGTGATATGTATGAAGAAAGTCTTTTTTATTTTAATATGTTTTATGTTTTTAGTTGTAAATGCTAGTGAAGTAGGGCTTGCTAAGAATAGTGAAACTGCTATTTTAGTAGAAGCTAGTACTGGGAAAATATTATTTGAGAAAGATAAAGATAAAAAGATGGCTCCTGCTTCTATGACTAAGATAATGACTATGCTTTTAACTATGGAAGCACTTGAAAGTGGTAAGATTAGTTTGAACGATGATGTGTTAATTTCAAAGAATGCACAAGATATGGGTGGAACTCAAATATATGTTGAAGCTGGAAGTAATGTTAAAGTTGAAGATTTAATTAAGGGTGTAGGAATAGCTTCTGCGAATGATGCGGCTGTTGCGCTTGCTGAAAAGTTAGGTGGGACAGTTGAGAATTTTGTTAATATGATGAATGAAAGAGCAAAAGAATTAGGATGTAAGAATACTACTTTTAAAAATCCTCATGGTCTAGATGAAGAAGGACACTTGACTACTGCTTATGATATGTCATTAATGGCTCGTGAACTTGTTAAACATGAACTTGCTTTAAAAATATCTAGTACTTATGATGAATATATAACGGTATCTGGCGAGAATCATTGGTTAGTTAATACAAATAAACTAGTTAAATTTTATAAAGGAATTGATGGACTTAAGACTGGATATACTGATAAAGCAGGTTATTGTCTTACAGCAACTATGAATAAAAATAATATGAGACTTATAAGTGTTGTTATGAAAAGTAGTTCTAAAGATAACAGAAGTAGTGATACGATAGGTATGATGGAGTATGGATACAGTATGTATGGAAGTGAAGTAATACTTAAGAAAAGTGAATATACTGGTAAAATAAATATAAGTGGTAGTGAAAATAAAGAATATAATTATTACTTAGATAATGATGTTAAATTAATAGTTGATAAAAATACTAGAGATGTTAATTATAGTACTAATGTAAAACTTGATAAATTAAAAGCACCATTAAAGAAAGGTACTAAAGTAGGAGAGTTAATACTTAATTATGACTCTAAAGAATATAAATATGATTTAATTGTTAATGAAGATGTAAAGAAAGCATCATACTTTAAAGTACTTGTTAATAATCTTAAAGATATTGTGACTGGTAATATAAGAAAAAAATGATGACTTATTTGTCATCATTTTCAGTATTAATTAAATAACTAAAATATTTAATTTTACCAGATAATACATCTTTGGATAATGAAGATGATAGTAACTTTAATATAGATTTTAATGGATATAAATTATATGTTAATGGAAAAGTTTATTCAAAATAATAAACTTTTTTAAATTTCTTATGGTTTTGGAAAGTATTCTATGATAAAATTAAGATGGTGGTTGGAATGAGTAAAAAAAGAAAAAAGAATGTTAAAAGTAAAAAGAAATTAGAAAAGAAAGATTATATTAAATTAATAGTATCATTTGTATTATTTTTGGGTGCTATTATTTTATTTATATATATATTTGATGGAAAATACACTATTAATTTTGATAGTGATGGTGGAAGTGTTTTTAGTAGTATTAGAGAAAAGAAACATAAAGAAATTGTACTTCCAGTACCAGAGAAAAAAGGTTATAGTTTTATAGGTTGGAAAGACGCTAATGGTGAATATGTAGAAGGTCACTATAAAGTAGAAGGTACAACTACATTAAAAGCTGATTATAGACTTAAATTTATTGTTACATTTGTGTATAATAATGGAGAAGAAAATACTACTCAAGAAGTAGTTGAGAATCAAATGGCTATAGCACCTAAAGAACCTATTAAAAATGGATATGAATTTGATGGCTGGTACTATAATGAAATTAAATATAATTTTGATAAGGTCGTTAGTAGTAATATAACTTTAGAAGCAAGGTGGAAATAAATTGAAAAAATATAAAAATTATATAGATTATTTAATTAAAAGTATATTTGCTGGTATTATGATAGGTATTGCTGGTACAGTATATTTAAGAGTTGATAATAACTTATTTGGGGCTTTCTTATTTTCTATAGGACTTCTTGTTATATGTATGTATGGAATGAATTTATTTACTGGTAAAGTTGGATATGTACTTATAAATAAATTTAATTATATTTATGAATTATTAATAACAATAGTTGGTAATTTTATTGGTACATTCTTAGTAGCTAGGTTAGTGCTTTTAACAAGATTTAAAAGTATTAGTGATAAAGCGGTAAATTTAGTAAATTTAAAACTAAATGATAACTTACTAAGTATATTTATTTTATCTATATTATGTGGAATACTTATGTATATAGCAGTAAACAATTATAAAAAGATAAACAATGAGATAGGTAAATATTCTTGCATATTTATGTGTGTAATGGTTTTTATACTTAGTGGTTTTGAACATAGTATAGCTAATATGTATTATATAAGTGTAGCAAATTTATTAAGTTTTAAATCATTACTTTATATATTTATAATGTTACTTGGTAATTCAGTTGGTTCTATTTTAATAGCTCTATACTATAATAGATTTTATAAAAATTAAGTTTATAAAATCTTTTTTAATATTTAAAAATATAGTATAATTCTTATGAGGAGTATTTATTATGGAAGATGTTTACTTTAAATATAAGTTTGATGAAGATATTAGTATAGAATTAAAACCTAGTGAATTTGTATCTATTATTGGAGATAATAATGATTTAATAATTCATACTCTTTTGCATGGTAATAAGAAAGCTACTATAGAAGTAGGAGATACTAGTTTTAGTCCTAAGACTTTAGATGTTATTAGAAGAAGAATGAGTTTTGTTTTATATAAACATTTAAATGTTTTTGTAGGTGAAACTGTAGAAGATGAAATAGCTTTTGGACTTGAAAGTTTAGCTATGAAAAAGAATCAAATAAGAGAACTTATAGATACTGAAAGTAGACATTTCAAATTAAAAGAATTATTAATAAGAGATCCTAATAGTTTAGGCGCTAGTGATAAAGTAAAGATGAAAATATTATCTGCATTAATAGTTAAACCTAAAATATTAGTAATAGATAATGTACTTTGTGAATTAGACTATGAAGATAAATTACTTATTTTTGATATATTAAAAGAATATGTTAAAGATGGTGGAATAGTTATGAATTTTACTAATGATATGGAAGAAACTTTATATGGCGATAAAATAATAATAGTTTATGAAAAAAAGATTGTATGTGAAGGCAAGACATTAAGTGTTTTAAATGAAGAAAAGATACTTAAGAGATTAGGTTTAGGTCTTCCATTTATAGTAGAGTTAAATAGATATTTAATGGATTATGGACTTATTAATAAATACTATTTAAGTGATAAAGAATTGGTAGGTGCATTATGGAAATAAGATTTGATCATGTAAGTTTTGTTATAGATGCATATACTCCTTTAGAGAAAACTATTATAAGTGATGTAACATTCGAAATAAAGAATCCTGGTATATATTCATTTATTGGTAAAAGTAATAGTGGTAAGACAGCTATAGGTGACTTAATAAATGCATTAATTATGCCTACTCGTGGTAGAGTTAAAATAGGAAGATTTATTAATGATGGAAGAATGATAAAGAATATAAATAAACTTAGATTTCAAACTGGATATGTATTTAAAAATCCATATGATATGTTCTTTAATAAAACTGTTAGAAGCGAAATAGAATTTGGAATGAAATATTTCAAATATAAATTAGAAAAAATAGATTTAAGAGCTAGTGATGCTTTAAAATTAGTTGGGTTAGATGACTCATATTTAAACATGAATCCTCATGAGTTAACACTTGTAGATGCTAAGAAGGTAGCACTTGCGTGTGCTCTTGTGTATAATCCTAATATATTAATACTAGATGAATATACAGCAGGACTTAATTCAAATGATAAAAAAGAATTAATAAGACTACTAAGACTCTTAAAAAATAAATATAAAAAGACAATAATATTACTAAGTAAAGATACTAACTTCTGTTATCAAATAACAGATTATGTATACTTAATGCATATGACTAAATTAGTAGCATTTGGTGGTAAAGAATTACTTCGTGATATAGGTGCATTAAATCAAATAGGAGTAGAAGTACCAAAAATAGTTACATTTATAGATGAATGTAAGAAAAAAGGAAGATACATACATGACTATGACAATATACTTGACCTAATAAAGGGGGTATATAGAGATGTATTCTAGAAATTCATTTGGTTCTTTTTATCCAGTAGATTCTTCAGTACATAGATTAAATCCAGTAGTTAAACTATTTAATTTTATAATAGCAATCGTACTTATGATACTTACAGATTCATTATATATAAATTTATTTCTATTTGGATTAGTACTATGTATGCAGTTATTAAGTTTTGTACCATTTAAATATTATTTTAGAACATTTTGGTCTTTAAGATATATTTATATTTTAATAGCATTTGTTTGTGCATATTTTAGACTTAAT
The DNA here is from genome assembly GCA_004560915.1 of bacterium. Next base: position 5,642 of record SFTR01000046.1, read on the forward strand.
ATAACAGAAACTATTACATATATAATTAAACTTATTACTTTAGTAGAATATTTAAATATACTTGCTTATACTACTAGTCCTAGTGAGAGTGCTTATGGAATAGAAAAGTTCTTATCATATTTTAACTTCTTATATTTACCAATTACTAAGTTTGCTTTTAAAGTTAATAAAATGTTAAGATATGTACCTCTTATGTTAACAGTAGAATATAAAACTTTAAAAGCTGAAGCTAGTAGAGGAATAGATTATTTTCATTCTAATATATTTGGTAGAATGAATGCAGTAGGAACAATATATGGTAATATACTAGCACTAACTAAAAGAAAAAGTAGAGATATAGCTTTTGCATCAGAACTAAGACTTTATAATATGAAGAGATACAGAACTAATTATAGAACTAATAGAGTTGGATTTTATGATATATTTTATACTGCATTTCATTTAGTACTTATATATGCTTATTTAGTACAAAAAGGAGTAATAACAATACAATGAAATATTTAATTAATTTAAGTTATAATGGTTCTAAATATTATGGATATCAAATTCAAAAGAATAAAGATACAGTTGAAGGAGAAATAGAAAAAGTATTATCTAAAATATTTAATAGAAGTATTAATACTATAGGGGCATCTCGTACAGATAAAGGTGTTCATTCATTAAATCAATATTGTACTTTTGAAGTAGAAGAAGAAGTAAACACAAAGAAACTACTTCATAGTGTTAATTCATTATTAGGTGATTATATCTACGTTAAAAGTATTAAAAAAGTTAGTAATGAATTTAATGTAAGGCATGATGTTAAGAGAAAAGAATATATTTATAAAATTAATATGGGAGAATATAATCCTATAGAAAGTGAATATGTATATCAGTATTGTAAAAGTATAAATAAAGAACTATTAGATATATTTATAAATCAATTTAAAGGTATTCATAATTATAGAAGTTTTACTTCAGATAAAGATAATGGTAACTATGAAAGAGATGTTATAATAGACTATAAAATATCTAAGAAGGTATTATATCTTAGATTTGAATCAAGTGGTTTTCTTAGATATATGATTAGAAATATAGTTGGTTTATTACTTGATATAAATGATAATAAAAAGAGTATTTGTGATATAGAAGATATATTTAATAAAATGGACAGAACTTCTTTAGGTAGATGTGCTAGTCCCGTTGGACTTTATTTAAATAAAATAGAATATTAGACTATTATGAAGTTGTAAGATATTAGTAGACACAAAAAAGATTGTGCCTACTTTTCTTTTGGTATAATTAAGATAAGGAGATGATTTTATGGGAAGACCAAAAGGTGGAAAAAATAAAACACATACAAAAGAAGAAAAAATAAAATATGTGAAAATGATGCTTGAAGATGGATATTCAGCGATGAAGATAGAAAAAGAATATGGAGTATCACATTCGTTAACAGATAGATGGAAAAGAAAATATTTAGAATTCGGTGAAGAATCATTAGAAAATCAGAAGAAACCAGGTAATCCATTATGCAAATATTCTAACAAGAAAAATTTATCAAAAGAAGAACAATTAGAATATGAAAATATGAAATTAAGAATTGAGAATGAATTATTAAAAAAAGGATACCTAATGAAAGGAGATGGTACGATTGTAAAATTCACGAAATAACTCAAATAAAATTTGAAATAATAGAATTATTAAGTAAAGAATATAATACTAAATCATTATGCTTACTAATGAAAGTATCTCGCTCTGGTTATTATAAATGGTTAAAAAATAAAGATATATTAAATAAATATGAAATTAATAGAAAAGCTTTAGGAGAATTGATTATTGAAATTCATAAAAAGAAACCAAGTTATGGATATCACAGAATTAATGCAATTATAAAACGCGAAATAGGATGGATTGTATCAGATAATTTAGTACATAAAGTATGCAAAATATTAAAAATCAAATCAAAAGCTAAGCATTATAAATATAAGCCATCAGGAGAAGAATCTATAAAATATAAAAATATAATTTCAGGCAACTGGAATACATCTAGACCATTTGAAAAAATAGTTTCTGATACAACTACGATAGGATTTAGAGGTAAAGCTTATGATTGGACATTTTATTTAGATGTTTTTAATAATGAAATAGTTGGATATGATGTAAGAGAAACCATGCATGGTAATGGTATTCTAAATCATAGAAAAGCATTAAATAATATGTTAGAAAACAAAATAAAAAGAGGATATAAAAACTTTGATACTATTGTTCACACAGATCAAGGTTCAGTATATTCCTCAATGTCATTTAACAATATGTTTAATTTTTATAATGTTACTCGCTCTATGTCTAGAGCTGGTACACCAACAGACAATCCAGTTATAGAGTCTAAAAATGGCTGGATGAAAAAAGAAATGCATATTGATTTTGACAAAAATAATTATACCACAGTTCAAGAGTTTATAGATGATATTGTATATGACAATAATTATTATAGACCATCATTTGCTTTAAATTATAAAACCCCAATTGAGTACAGAACTCAACTAGGGTTTAAATAAATATCTTTTTACTGTCTACTTTCTATTGACAAGTTCA
>SFTR01000047.1 GCA_004560915.1 bacterium
GTTTTTCCAGTAGCAGTTGGCCCTACAATTACAATAATTTTACTCATCTTCATAACCTCCCATCACTAATTTTTTGGTTTTAAAATCTATTAAATCACCATCTTCGTTAAGTTCTAAACCTAATTCTTTTAGCATATTCATAAAACTTTCAATAGATTCTCTAACCTCTTTATATTCATCTAATATTTTTTTGTTTTCTTCTTCACTCATGAATTAACCCTCTTAAACATTTTTTCAAGTTCATATATTGGATACTTTATAATAGTTGGCCTTCCATGTGGACAGGTATATGGAAATTCACACTTGAATAGTCTATTTAATAATTCCTCTTGTTCATTATAACCTATATTAGTATTTGCTTTTACACTCATCTTACAAGCTAAGCGAATAGCAGTTTTTTCATTAAATTTTACTCTATCAAAGTCTCCTTTTATTTCTGAAACTAACTCAAATATTCTTCTTATACTTTCTTCTTCAAATCCTTCTTTTAGCCATGATGGATGTTCAGTAACTCTAAATGTATTAATACCAAACTCTTCAACTTTAAATCCAACATTTTTTAAAACATCTATGTGATCATGTATTCTCATGAATTCATTTTTTGGATATTCTAAAGTTATTGGAAACAACATACTAGTAGTATAAACATCTCTTTCTTTTAATGCTTTCATATATCTTTCGTAGTTAATTCTTTCGTTAGCTGCATGAATATCTATCATATACATAACATTTTCATCTTGTGCTATTAAGTATGTACCTAGAGCTAAACCTACTGGTTTTATAAATACATCTTCTTTTTTGACTGCTTCACTATCGTATTTTATTTCTTCTTTTTCATCATCAAATTGTAGTCTTACATCTTCGATTTTTCTTTCAGTGTATCTATAGTTATTTTCATGATTATAGTCTACTGGTGTTTCTTTCACTTCTTCTTGATATCCTTTAAATGTATTATCTGCTTCATTTAGGGCTGTTCTAATAGTACTAAAAAGTAAATCATTAAGACTTTCTAGTTTAGAGAATTTAATATCTTGTTTAGTTGGATGAATATTAACATCTATTAGAGTTGGATCAGTTTCAATATTTATAACAACTATTGGGAATTTTGTTTCTGCTAAAACGGTGTGATAAGCATCTTTTATAGTTCTATTAACTGATTGATTAGTAACTACTCTTCCGTTTACTAAAGTGATCATTGAGTTTCTATTAGACTTTGAAAGATTTAAATTGCTTATATATCCATTAATTATATAGTCGTAGTTTTCAGCTTCAATCTTGATCATATTTTTAGATACATTAAGTCCAAATATTTCATGTATTACTTTATATATATCATTACTACCAGAAGTTTTTATCATTTCTCTTCCATCGTTAAATAAAGTGAATGCAATATCTGGATGTGAAAGAGCGATCTTTTCTATGTAGTTTACTGTAAGAGCTAGTTCAGCATTTAAACTTTTCATAAACTTTAGTCTAGCTGGTGTATTATAGAATAATTCTGATACTTCAATTATAGTACCTTTTCTCATACTACCTGTTTTTTCTGTTATGAATTTACCTGCTTTTAGATTTAAATAAGTTGATTCTGTACCATCGTATGTATCTAATACTATGTTACTTACAGATGATATGGCAGCTAGTGCTTCACCACGAAATCCTAAAGTATTTATGAAATATAAATCGTTTTCATTTTTGATTTTAGAAGTTGCATGTCTACTAAAACATAACTTAGCATCATCTCTACTCATACCACATCCATCATCAACGATCTTAATTAGTTTAGTACCTGAAAGTAATAACTCAATTTTTATATTTTTACTTCCTGCGTCTATACTATTTTCAACTAATTCTTTTACTACATTAGCTATTCTTTCTACTACTTCACCTGCTGCTATTTTATTAGCTAAGTTTTCACTCATTACATTGATTTTATTCATATTAAATCATACTCTTTCTAATACTTACTAATTTAGTATCAAGTACATATACTTTTATACTTCCTGGTTTTGTAATCCTTATAAATCCTAAACCATTTATTAATATATCAGATGGCTCTTTTATATCATAAGTAACGTTTGGCAATATAGTTAGTTTATCATTTTTAGATTTTACTTTTTCATATCTTAGTTTATCATTCATATAGAAACTAAAACTATTTGATTTATCAGATATATTTTCTATTCTTAAGATATCATTTACTACTATGGCATAACCACTTCTAATTTGAAATGTTTTAACTTTTAATTCTTTTTTAGGATATAGTTTAACTACTTTAGAATAGTCTACGAAGTTATATATAGCATTACCATCTATGAATCCAGGAGTGTCTACTATAACTAATCTTGGGTTTAATTTTATTGTTATATAAGATGCTGTTGTATTTGGAATACTACTTGTAGTTATAGTTGGGTTTTTACATACACTAGTTAGTAAATGATTTATAAATGTACTTTTACCACTATTAGTAAATCCTACTATATAAAGTCTTTTAACTTTATCAGTTTCTATTTTCTTTAAGAAATTATCTATATTATAGTTTTTAACTGAACTTATAAACATAATGTCTTCAGTATTAACTATATTAGTTTTAATATACTCTATAAGTTTCTTTTCTTTTAAACTTTTAGGAAGTACATCTCTTTTAGTAATTAGAATATACTTTTTATTTTTAAATCTATTTATATATTTCTTAACATTTTCATTTATATTAAGAGCGTCTATTAAGAATGCTACGCTAGCTAGATTATCACTATTTATATTTCTTATTATTCCATCAGTATCTATTTTTTTATCTAAGACACTATATTCTCCATAATGTTTTATTTTAAAACATCTTTCGCAATATTCAGCTTTATCATATACGCTAGATTTAACAAATCCTTCATCTTTAGCATTTTCACTTTGAAGTATACTTCCACATCCTAAACATTTTTTATTCATAGTATTTCCCCCTTAAAAATAGTTCTTTCTTTTCTAGGCTTCCATATATTATTTTTTCTATCATTCTATTAATTAAAGTCATACTATAATCTTTTTCTGTTAGTGGATTTACTAGTACACTTGTTATATCTAATCTATTAGCTCCATATATATCAGTTAATAGTTGATCTCCTATAGCTGCTATTTCAGAACTTTTATATTTAAATCTTTCCATTATTTTATTATATTTATCTTTTCTAGGTTTTAAAGAGAATGCACAGGCATCTACCATTAAATAATCTTTAAATGGTTCTACTCTATGTTTAGGAGCATTTGATATTATGATTACTTTAAATCCTTTATCTTTTAGTTCATCAAATAATTTTTTAAGTCTTTTGGTTGGCTTATTTGTATGACTTGGAACTATAGTGTTATCTAAATCAAATAGTAAACAACGTATTCCTTTTTTATAAAGTTTGTCATAATTTATATAATAAATGCTCTTTTGATAAATATCCGGCATAAATTTTTCTACCATATCACACTTCCTCATTTAACATTATATCAAGATTTAGAATTAAAAAAAAGAAAAGTCTTATGTTTTATAAGAATTTCTTATTTATTTGTTTGTTTTATTTAGACTAACCTATTCTGAAGGCTAGTGAAACGATAAGAGAATTAGAAACTATTTCACTACCACGATTACCAATACTATTAGATTCATAAAAATTATAGTCACCATTAGAAAAGTTGAACGAAGTCACCAAAAGACATCAATAGCTCCAAGTTTCTTAACTACATTTGAATAACTATTGGTGGTTACTCCCTTTTTTTATAATAATCTGGTTGTCTAGTAACATCTCTTGCAGTATCATAATCTATTGTATTTGATTGGAAATGAATTATATAAATCATTAGTTACATAAGTGTATAATTCACTTCCAATCCATCCGCCCTTGTTTGTGTCAGTACTATTCATTTGTTTTTTCAATAAATTATTTATTTATCTTCCTGTTTTGATGAATCGGGAATTTACTTTTGAAAACTTAAGGGGAATTAAATTTATATTTATTATTATTTTATGTAGATTGACGATTTATTTGGAACAATTAGTTTGTCATTCTACATAGAAAAGACTAGATTTAACTAGTCCAGCTTAATATTCTTTCTTTATTTGGCATTGTTGATGCTTTTATATTTGAAAGCATCATGTTTCTGTTGAATGGTACTAATTTTTTGACTATGTCGTAGTTACCATCTTTTCTTTCTTTTAGTATGTAGTAGCAAGCATAATCTTTATTATCATCTTGATATCCCATACTACAAGATCTTAGTGTATGAATATAAGTATCATCTAATAGGTCTTCCATTGCAAAGTGTACGTGTCCTTGAATAATTGCATCATAGTCAGTTACTTTTTTACCATTAAATATAGGATCTTTTTGAGCATCGAGTAGTGCTTTTATGTATGCTGTGTCTTTTCTATGACTTGTTATTTTATTTTGTATTTCTCTTTTTGCTTTTTCTGAATTAGTATATCTAAACTGTTCTGAGTTCTTACCTATTTCAAAGTTTGTTTGATATGACCAAGTACTATTATCACCATAATCCCATCTTACATCATTAGCAAAGTGACAAAGAGCTATCTTTTTATTACCAATGGTTAAATCTATTGATGGAGTCCATAACTTCATCTTTTCTATTCTTGCAGAACCAAGTTTATCTTTAGTCCATTCTTGGTTTTCTATTCTTGCTTGTCCTAAATATTCAAATGGTCTAGTACCAAGAGTATTATAGTATTCAGTATTACCCATTATTGAAGAGACTTTATAGTATTCTAACATATCAATTATTTCATCTGGATTAGGCCCTGAACCTACATTATCACCAAGTGAATATATTTCAGTTATTCCATATTTTCTCATATCTTCTAGAATTGCTGAAGTTGGTTCAAATAAAGCATGAGAGTCAGTAAATAAACCTATTTCTCTTCCTGTGTATTCACTTGTCTCTTTTATTATATTTATTTTGGGACTTAATGATTCTAAAGTTCTTTCTATTTTTTCATTTCTTATGATAGGTTCAGTATATTTTGTATTTGGTTTGAATACTTGTTTTGCATTTTCAACTGGAGAAGCTATTTCTTGTGTTATAACAAATGGTAAATTGTATTTTTTATGATATAGAAGTTCTTGCTCTGTAGGTGTGCGTCCTCCTGGTAAAGCTAATGCTTTTGGTACTAACCCTTCTCTATAGAATAAGGCTTCAGCATTATTTCTAGTGACTGCACTTGTTTCTAAAATACCTTTTTGGATAAGACTTTTTTCTTGTACTTCACTAGAATTTTCTTTTATTAATTTATTACTACCAAAATTATAAAGTGAACTACATATAAAACTTCCTTCTTTTATTTCATCATATAATAGAATCATTTTATCATATCCATAGTAATATTTTTGTCCATAGCAGCTAATTGGACTTAATGATATAAAATTATTTTTACCAGATGATATGCCTTTTAATACATCTTCTATATTTTCACTATAACTTAATATATGAGCATACAAACAATAGTTTTTATCACTAAAGTCTAATACTTTTCCTGTATATTTTTTAGACAATTTTTTATTTATAACTCCATCTATTTTACATGATTCTTCTATATTAGTTAAATTCATTCTAGAATCTAATTCGTATAGATGTTGTATTTTTCTTTGTAGACTACTAAATTCATTTTGAAGATTTGTATAGTCTTCAAATGTTCCTTCGTATAAGTATTTTAATGTATCTATTAGACTTTTTTTATCGTTTGAATATCTTACTAGTTCTATGATTCTTATATATTTTAGTATTTCATCTATATATGCACATAAGAATCTATTATTCTTGTTATATCTTTTTAAGTTTTCAAGTCCTTCACTACCACCTATATTAAATAGTATATCTGTGTTACCAAATATATCATTAAACATACTCTTTACTTTACCATTAGTTAGTTTATCTGGTTCTTCTAATGCTTTTTTATTTGATAAATATGAGTTCATTCTGAAGTTTTTTAAGTCTTCTAGTGTATTTATATTACTTTGAGGAGTTGATGCGAACAAATGCTTTAAATCTTGTTTTAATGTATCAGTTATTTCTATATTATTTTTAACTAGATTTAAGAATAGTTCATGATAGTTATAATAGTTAAATATTATTTCTTGTAAGTTCTTTATGACATAAACATTATTTTCTTTAGAGTTATCCTCGTAATAGAAGTTCTTAAAAAAGTATCTACATACTTCTAAGAATTCTTTACTTTTATTGTTATCAATTATATCAAATACTTTACTAAGCCAACTTTTATATGTTGTACTTCCACTTCCATATTGCATAAAAGCTTTGAAACTTACGCCAAGTGACTCAACAAATTTCTTTATGTCATCATATCTTTCCATTACTAGAACGCTATTACCTGCTTTTATTAGTTCTATAATACTACTTAGATTATCTTCATTTATATTATGTGTTCTTAATAATGACTTTTTAACTTCTAAATTTACATCTTCTTTTATTATTAATAGACCTACATCTGATAAATCAAAGTTTTGTTTTCTTACTATTTCATCTATAAGAACTTTATTTAGTTCTAGTATATAATCTACTATTTCTTGTTTTATCTCTGTACTTGTTCTAGCTAGTGTTTCAAAATCAATTGTTTTTATTTTTTCCCTGATAAGATCATTCTTATATTTTATTAAGATTTTAGTTTTATCTTCATATATATTTCCTTCTTTTAATAATCTATATAGATTATTTTCATTAACCCTTAGTTCTATTACTAATTTTACATATGGTTCATAATAATAACTAAAAAATCCCGAATATAGTATTGTTAGTTTTAAATCTTCTTCTTTAATTTTATATATTTCTTCAATAAGAGTATCTTTTCTATTTGATAATATTAGTTCTTTAAGAAATGATGGAGAACTATCACTTTTTATTATTTTTATTAGTTCATAACCACTTTTATTATTTATTTGTTCTTCTATTTCGGCTCTTCGTGTTTGAAATAATATTTCTTTTTGACTATCGGTTAAATAGTCACTATCTAACACTAATAAGAGCATATTATTTTGGGTATTACATATACACTTTATTAAATCTTCTTCTCTTAATTCAGAAACTAAGTCTGCTATTTTTTGATATCTTGTTTTTGATATTAATGAATATAGTTTATTTGTTTCTGTTTTCTTAATTATACTTACTAGTAAACTTTTTCTTCTTTCAAATATTAATGATGAAAGGGAACTTTCTTTATGAAAGCCATCATAATAATCAATTATAGTTTTTTCATCTAGATTTTTTATATATTCGTTTATTACATTTCCTTTTAATTCATATATTGTTTCTTTTACTTCATCTGGTAAAAATACAATACTTAGCATATCTGTTATATTGGAAATGTTTATTTGTTTTTTTATTAATTCTATTTTTATATATTTTGGGACTTTTTCACTTCTTATTACATCTCCCATCTCAAAATGATCGTATGTATGGAAAGAAATAATATAGTCTATTAATTCTTTATATTCATTAACATTTTTTTGAAGTAATATTTCTATATCTAGTTTTTCTAATATTCCACATATATCTTTACTATTGAATTTTAAATCTATAAGCATTTTTTTAGTTTCGATGCTTAATTTTTTATCAAAGACTATACTATTTAATGCTTCAGAATATATATCATCAACTAATGTTAATGTTACATTGTTTTTTCCAAAGTCTCTATATAATTTTTTAAATTCAATTTGTTTAACTCCTTGTGTTTTTAGAAGCATTACTAATTGAAAATTATTATTTTCATCTTTTGCATTTAATATTTCATCTATTCTATCAACTAT
>SFTR01000048.1 GCA_004560915.1 bacterium
AACTTGGTGGAGAAAAAGTAGATTTAAGAGACGAATTAATATATGGTCTTGGGTACTATACAGCATTTTGTATGAATAGACAAGCTAATGGAAATTATAAAGAATTTATGAGAGAATTTTATAAATTTATAATGTCTAGAGGAGAATTAACGTCAAAACAAAGTATAGAGGGTTTAGGAATAAACTTTGATGAATTTGTTGATGGTAAAATAATAACTCCTAAAATAGAAGAAAATACTTTAGCACTAAAAAAAAGATTTAATTTATAAAAAGTGTTGACTTTTAAATAAAAAACCTTTAATATGAGTATTAAATTTATTATTGAGGTAGTTTATGAAGAAGTATTTATGTTGTGATAAAATTAAATCTAATATTTGTGTTAGAGGTATAACTAACAATATTTCTTTATGTCTATAAATGATGACTTTTTGGTTGTCATTTTTTTATTTATGGAGGTGAGTTTTATGAAAAGTGCTACTATAGAAGAATTAATAGATTCTATTGAAAAATATAATCCTATGATTATACCTGATGTGTTAAAAGCATATCAGTATGCTAAAAAGTTACATAGTGGACAAAAACGAGAAAGTGGAGAAGAATATATTACTCACCCGTTAACAGTAGCATACATATTATCTTTGATGAAAGCTGATAAAAATACACTCTGTGCTGCATTACTTCATGATACTATTGAAGACACTGAAATAGAAAAAGAAGATATTGCTCGTAATTTTAATCCTGAAGTTGCTGAATTAGTAGATGGTGTTACTAAATTATCTAAGATGAATTTTTCAAATAAGCAAGATAGAAACTATGCTAATACTAGAAAGATAATAACAAGTGTTACTAAGGATGCAAGAGTTATACTAATAAAGCTAGCAGATAGACTTCATAATATGAGAACACTTGGATTTAAAAAAGATTATAAACAAAAAGAAATTTCTATAGAAACTATGGAGATATTTGTACCACTAGCGTACAACTTAGGTGTCTATCAACTTAAGTGTGAATTAGAAGACTTATCACTTAAATATTTACTACCTGATGAATATAAAAGAGTAAGTGATGAAACACAAGAATTATTATTAAGTAGTAAAACTATATTAGAAGATATGGCTCATAAAATAAGTATATTATTAAATAGAAATGATATTCCTAATGAAATAAAAATAAGGATTAGAAATATATATGGTATTTACAGAAAGAGATATGATGGACAAGCTATTCGTAATATACATGATTTATTAGCACTTAAAGTTATAGTTGATGAAGTTAGTGATTGTTATACTTCTTTAGGATATGTACATAGTTTATATAAACCTATTAATAGTAAATTTAAAGATTATATATGTAATCCTAAGACAAATATGTATCAATGTTTACATACTACTGTGTTTGGTCCTGATAATATGTTAGTACAAGCTCAAATAAGAACCTTACAAATGGATATAATAGATAGTTATGGAGTAGCTGCATATTGGGATTTTGATGGAGAAAATGCTAGTAAAAGAATGTTAGAAGTAGTAGAAGAGAAGAGTCAATTTTTTAAATCATTAGTTGAGATAGATGAACAATATGAAGATAATAAATCATTTATAGAACAAGTTAAAAAAGAATTATTTAGTGGTAATGTGTATGTGTATACTACTGAAGGAAAAGTATTACAGTTACCAGTAGGATCTACTCCAGTAGACTTTGCATATAGACTTGATCCTATGAATGCTAGTCGTATGGCACAAGCAATTGTTAATGATAGACAAGTAGCAGATGACTATATACTACAAAATAAAGATAGAGTAAGAATATTAACTACTAGAACAGGTTTTCCTAAAAAAGAATGGGAAGATAAAGTTAAAACTACTAGAGCACTAGCACTTATTAAGAAAGATTTATCATAAATCTTTCTTTTTATATATATAATTTAGTATGAAAAAGTATTATAAATATATATTAATTTCTATGTTTGTTTTATTTAGTTTTTATTATACTGATAAGATTATTACTATGAGTGAACATAATAATGTGATTATGAATAGTATAGTAGAATATGCATCTATTAATGATTATAAATGTAGAGAAGGAGAAATTACTCCTGATGGGATAGTCTTAGGACTTAGTGGTCTTAGTGTTAATAAGAATAAAAGTTATTCTAATATGAAGGGTATTGGTTTTAAGAAAGAGTTAATAGAATATAAAGATGAAGAATGTATACTATCTAAAAAGAACAACTTAGATAAGTATATTATTAGAGGCAATAATTATTTAAATAATGTTAGTATTGTAATAGATGTTAATGATGGTAAAAGTTTTTTAAAGATGATGAAAATAGCTGATAATAAAGGATATACTTTGAATCTTTTATTTAATTATGAGATGTTAAGTTCTAATATAGATAATATAAGTAATTATAGTAATGTTTTATTTAAAGGAAAAAGTAGGGAAGAAGTAAATAATTTTATGAAGATACTTCATAATGAATTTTATTGTACTAATAAGGATGGAGATATTATAGAAGAGTGTAAAAGTAAGAAACTTAATAGTATAAATGTTATTAATTATATAAGTAAGGATCTATTAATTAATACAAAAAAAATCCTTGATAAAGGTGTTATTATATTTATCAAGGAAAATGAATTTAATTTAAGTGAATTATCTGCGACTTTAAATTATATAAAGAGTAGAGGATATAATATTGTTAGTATTAATGATTTATTACTTTAAGATATATTGTTTACTATCATGTATTGTTTCTGGACTTATGATTAGTTCTCTATGTTGACCTTCTGATAAGGCATAGTAGTTAGCTACTTCTAGAGCATTTTCTACTATTCTTTTTATACCTCTTGCTCCTATGCCTAGTTTTTTAGCTTCTATAGCTATTTCTTCTATAGTTTTATCATCGTATTTAAAGTTTATACCAATTGATTCAAAGAATTTTTTATATAGAAGTAATTGACTTTTATCTGATTCTTTTATAATTCTCATATATTCTTCAGTATCTAGACTATTCATAACTACTATGTTATCATTTCTACCAACGAATTCTGGAAGTAATCCAAATTTTTTAAGTGTTTCGTTATTGAATATTTCTTTATTATCTTGTGCTTCTTCTTTTGATGTATTAAATCCTATACCTCTTTTAGTTCTTGAGAATTCTTCTATACCTGAGAATGCTCCTAGGAATGCAAATGTTAGTTTTGATGTATAAACATGTCCTTCCATCATTTTTAATAGTGATTGTATTACAGCTGATGTAAATGTTGCGTGATCTCCTTTTGATATTTTTTTATCTATCTCATCAACTACAATTATTCCTCTTTGTGCTTTTTCTTTGTCTTTACCAGCGTTTTCATAAAGATGAAATAGCATTTCACTTACATCTTTTCCTTTATAACTTGCTGCTGTGTACTCAGTAGAATCTTCTATAGTAATTGGAATATTTGTCTTTTTACTTATTGTTCTAAATATTTCTGTTTTACCAACACCAGTAGGTCCACATATTAACATATTTGATTTTAAACTAGTATCTTGTAATCTTTGATTTTTTGCTATTGAAGTAGCTATCTTTTTGATTTGTTCATCTTGACAAATGACTGTTCTACTAACTGATTTATATAATTCATCAGCATATATTATTTTAGGTACTATTATAGTAGGTGGTTCTTTTCTTCTTTTTATTTCTTCTTCAGTGACGGTTATTTCTTGTTTAAGTCTTTTAACTTCTTTAGTGTATTCACTATTAATCATTTCTTCAAATCCTTCATAATTTTCAGGATTAATACTTATTTGGGTTTCTAAGCCATCACTTGATGCAAATGTTTCAACTGCTGCTTCACCTGGAGTATATAGTTGGAATAATAAATGTTTATCAAAGTCTTCTGCTTCACGTTTTAAAGTCTTAGCAAGTTTGTCTTTTTGTCCTTCAGATAGATTATCTAAGTATGCTGGAAATGCATAAACATATTCATCGTCAAAATTATATATATCATCTATGAATGGATAATTAAATTTACCTGAATCATCCATGAATATTTTATTTCCATTGTAATCTATTTCTTTGCCATGAAGTATTTCAGATGGTTCATAAGTATAACTTTCTACTTCATCATTTGCTTTAATTTTTTTTCTTTTGTATATGAATACTAAAACTTCTTTTTCCATTTTATATTCCCCCTAAAATGTAATTTAAATATTATTATAAAGTAGAAAACATGCCTAGTCAAGCAAGTAACTTGCCATTTTAATAAAAACAATATATAATTAGGGTATAAAAACGGGTGGTATATTATGAAGAAGGAGTTAAAGAAATTTTTAAATTACCTAAAAAAGAATATTAAGGGTATTAATCGTAGTATTAAACTTATTAAAAAGAAATGTGATAAAAGTAGTGTAACTTTATTTTTTGATATGTGGTGGAGTTATATTAGATATGGTGTTGACTATGATGAATATAGAATATTTGAGTTTTATTCATTACCTGGTTTTAAAAGAGATACTTATATGAGTAAATGTAGACATCAAAATTTAGAGAATTATTTATGTGATGTTAAGCATTTAGTAATTCTAAATAATAGAACAAAGTTTTATATTAAGTTTAAAGATGTATTAAATAGGGAGTATTATAATGTTAAAGAACTTAGTTTTAAAGAGTTTGAAGAACTTACTTTAAAGAAAAAAGAATTAGTATGTAGAAGTAATAATCTTAAAGGAGAAAGTAATACTTTAGTATTAAATGTTAAGAATTTTAGAAGTCCTGCTTTCTTACTTGATAATGCTAAAAAGAATAATTTAGTTATTGCTGAAGCAAGTATAAAACAAAATAAATTATTTGATAGTATTAATCCATATAATATGAATACTGTTAGTGTTGTTACACTTCTTAGTGGTAATAAAGTAGATATAGTTTCTTCTTATGTGAAATTTGGTATTGAAGAAGAGTATAAGTATGATGTTAATTCTGTTAAACATTTAACTGGTTTAGTAGATGTAAAGAGTGGTATTATCAAACATAAACTTGTGTGTGGAGAAGATGAGTTATATAGTGAACATCCAATTAGTAAAGTTAAACTTGTTAATTTAGAAATACCTCTTTATGAAGAAATAAAGAGTATTGCTAAAGAATGCGCTAAAGATTTTGATGAAGCTTTAGAAATAGAATGGAACTTCGTAATATCAGATAAAAAAGTATATTTAATAAATGCTAATTTATGGGATGACTATATATTTGCTCAATTACCAATGTTTTCTAAGAATAAAGTGGGTTTAATGCCATATTATAGAGATAATGTTAAAAAGAGAAGAATTTAAATTATATTTTTAAATTTTTCTCTATTTTTTATTGTTGAATTTTTAAGTAGAGAAGATGCCCTTAATATAGAAGTACTACCAAATCTTTCATTTATTTTATCTATTACTTTATGATATTCATCTCTTTCAATTATATTATTTTCAAATAGACTTAGTTGTGTACATCTTTTATCGGATAATCTTGAATATGCTATTGTTACTTTTCTAATAGGGAGATTCTCTATATTTTTGTAATAGATGTATTCTAGCACTTCATATATTCTTTCTGGAATGTCTTCACTTTCATTTAAAGGAATTGTTTCACCAAAACGTTTACATAAGTCTCTTGAATAGTTTATACCTAAATATACTAGTTTAGTAGTTTTATTCATTCTTCTAAGTTTATTACTAAGCATATCATTCATTTCTTTTACGATTAGTATTGCTTCATCTATTGTGTAGTCTCTATATAGTATTTGACTCATACTTATAGATTTATCTCTAGCTCTTTCATTTAAATCTTTTATAGTAGTAAAATCTATTCCATTAGCTTTACACCATATATCATTACCAGCAACATTACCGAATCTTTTTATATAGAAATCTCTTGTATAGTTATTTATATCTTTTACTTTTTTAATGCCGAGATTATTTAGCTTCTTTTCAGTTCTTTTACCAATTCCCCAGACAGCACTTAGAGGTTCTAAGTTCCATAGTTTTGTTTCTATATCATTATATGTCCATTTAGCAATAAATTCTTTATTATGTTTTGCTTCCGTGTCCATAGCTACTTTAGATAAGAATATATTTGGTCCAATACCACAAGTAGATGTAAGACCAGTTTTATCTTTAATAGTTTTCATTATTGTTTTAGCAAGTTCTATGTCAGTCATTTTATAATAATTTAGATAGTCTGTTACATCCATAAATACTTCATCGATAGAGTAGATGTGAATATCTTCTTCACTAATAAAACTCTTAAATATTTCTCTTACTTTATTACTATAAGTTTCATATAATTTCATTCTAGGTTTAGCAAATATTATTTTAATATTTTTAGGTAGTTCAAAAACTCTACTTCTAGAATTGACTCCTTTGTTTCTTAAATATGGAGTTGCTGCTAAAGTCATGGCTCCCTGTCCACGTGATGTGTCTGCAACTACTAAGGGAGTAGTAAATGGATCAAGACCACGATTAACGCACTCACAAGAAGCAAAGAAACTTTTTAAATCTATACTCATTATAACTCTTTCTTTCATACAAACACCTTTTCGTAATAATTGTATCATATATATGTTTTATGTCAATATAAAAGAGCTATTATTTAGCTCTAGGTTTGAATTCTAATATTTTACATTCGCTTCTTGGTTTTGGTTTCATATTTTTTAAGATTTGTATTTGTCTTTCTCTTGAGCTTTCATAAAGTCTGTCTTCATTTTGTAGGGCTTCAATTATATGTTCAGTTGTTACATCTTCACTTTCATTGAATGCTGCAATAGCATATGCTTCTTTTAATATATCTAATACTAATCTTGGATTACTTGATCTATCTTTGTAATCTCTAAAGTTTGTCTTAGTTGAGTTAATTAACCAATCTATAATCATATGTCTTTCAGTATCACTTACATTAAGTTTAGAATAACTTATTTTGTTATATGCAGTTATTAAATCATCTAATACTTGGTATGTAGTGTTATAATTAGGTTCTTTAATTGCTACTTTTTTAAATCTTGTTTTAAATGCAGTATTACTTTCTATATGTTCAGCATATTCTTCTTCAGTAGTTGCACCTATAACTCTTACGCTTCCATAATCTAAGTATGGTTTTAATATTTCAGCTACTGTATTATCATTTCCTTCACTTTTACCACCTGATATTGCCTGATGTATTTCATCTATAAATAAAATTATATTTTTGTCTTCACTTGCTTCATCTAGAATCTTTTTCATTTTTTCTTCTAGAGTTCCTACATATTTAGTACCAGCTACCATAGTAGCAGTATCTATACTTATTATTCTTAGATTCTTTAAAGGAGTAGGTACATCACCATTTTTAATTCTATAAGCAAGACCTCTTACTAAAGCAGTTTTACCACAACCAGCTACACCAGTTATAATAATAGATTTATCTCTTTCAGGATATAAAAGTATTTTCATAATTCTATCTAATTCATCTTTTCTTCCAATAGCTGGGTCTTTTATATATGACATACTTGTTAAATCTTTACCATACTTATCAAGAGTAGGTGTACTTAATACTTTAGTAAAATCTTTATCTTTATTAGTATATTTTTCTGATACATCTTCCATTTCATCACTTCCAAATAATTCTTCTCTTAGAACTTTAAATGATTTTTCACATTGTCTTTCAACGTCGTAAGTAGTTAATTTAATAACTTTACCACTTTCTTGTAACATACTTAACAATTCATCAAAATTCCTTTTAGTTATTAATTTATCATTTATTTTAATTAT
>SFTR01000049.1 GCA_004560915.1 bacterium
ATTTATTTGTTTTTGTTCTTCCATATTTTTTCGTCTTCCCTCTTTCTATAATTCCAAACTAGAATATATCTTGAAATGTTCTTAATTGTTATTTCATCCCATCCTAATTCTTCAAGTCTTTCTTCAAATTCAGTAATTGATTTTTGTTGTTTGAATAGTTTTCTGTAGATGTTTATAATCTTGTTTCTATCCATTTTTCGCTTAATGTACAAACTATCTAAGTAGTCGTTAAATTGTATTAGGTCGATATTTACTCTCATCTTTGCTCTCCATTACTACGTGTTTCCAATAGTCGTTAATTCCTTGTCTTTCAAAGCTATTTAACACATTCTTTTCCTTCTCGACCAAAACCACCTTTTTTATAAAATTCGTGTAATTATTGTTAATTGTTTCTGAAGTAACAGTTCTTAAATCTCCAAAGAACTCAGTTGGATCTATCTCTAACTTTTTTGATATTCTCCTGATGTAAGATAAATCTAAATCTCTATCAAAACAATCATCAGCTTCTTCCATTGATAGATATTTCTTTCCGCATCTAGTACAGTGATAGTAACCGGGTGCTGCATCTTCTTCCTTTTGCGCAAATGTTTTTAATGGATGAATTAATAACGAAAGTGTTGGAACATCTTCATCTCCACTATCAACATAATTATCTAGTTGCTCAAGTACTTCATTGAAATCGTAATCTTTTAGCTTTTCACTCCAGTTTTCAAAAACATCTTCTGTTAATGAAAAGTATGGAAAGAAACTTTTAATCGCTCTTAAGAGTTGTTCAGTTTGTTGTTTTGTCATTATCTTCACTCTCCATTTTCTTTCTAGCTCTTGTGAATATTGCATCTAGTTTTCTTTCACTTACCGATTTCTTACCTTTTTTCAAATCTTCCTCAATCTTTTCTAAAGAATCTAGTCCACAGTCTTTCCAAGTCTTTAAAATACCTTTTATGTAACTCAATTTGTTGTTTCTTTGTTCGAATGCAACTTTGTAAGCCTTTAAGACTATTGGTTCTGTATGAACTTCTACTAAGTTGTTCACCTCTTCGAACTCATAAGGTGTAAGACTTCTTCCATAGTTCTTTTCAACGAAATCTAAAATTGAATCTAAAGATGTTTCTTCCTCTTCCTCTTTCTCTTTCCTTACAATCCTATCTCTATCTTTATTACTATCTTCTTCTTTAGATATAGAATTATCTTTATTATTAAGAGTATTATTATTAACAACAACATTAACATTAACATCTTGATGTGATTTCTTTTCGTTGTTGTTTTGATTTTGTTTTGATTTTGTTTTGATTTCATTTTGATTTTCATTTGTTTTTATTTTGATTTCATCTTGATTTTGTTTTGTTTCTATTTCATTATCAATTTTTTTAGACTTAGAACCATTCCTACTTTTACTACAAGATTTAAGTAATGGTCTTTTTAAATTAATGAAAATCTTTGTTTGAGTATCATTTAGTTTAGGATCTTTACCTTCGAACATATATTCAGCAATTGCTAATAATAGTTCTGCTCTTTCTTTTTTAGGTAAAATCGTTATCAGTTCATAATATTCTTTATATAAACTAAAACTCTTTACTGTGTTGTCTTCCATATTTCACCTATTATTGAAGATGTTCTTCACAGAAGGTTCTACTATTTCCAAATTCGACACATTCTTCTACAGCATTTCTATATTGAACATTTAAAGCAATAATAATCATCACTACCATTATTCCACCTAGTATATAGATGAACTTTTCAAATCTATTTTCCCTTTTTTCTTTTTTTTCTAAATATTCTCTCACGTATGATCTATCTTGATTTTTTTTAAGCTCTTCTAGGCTTACTATAAATTCAGGTTCTTTTTCTTTCATTTTGGTTCTTCCTTTCAAATAATAAATTTTGACATAGATTTAAAGCCCCTTAAATTGATTTATTCTTCACTTTTTGATATAATTGTTAGTGAAGAACTTTTGTGTATGTTCTTCTTTTTTTATGCCCATTTAATCACTTCCTTTTGGTTCTTTGATTAAAACTTTCTTTTCAAAGTACCACTTAGGAATTTTTGCTTTAATAATAATTGTTCCTGGATATTCTCGTTTTAATTTAGTATTTAATTCTTCTATTAACTTGTAACTTGATGCTTTACCAAGTCCAGTTAATTTTATTATTTCTTTTGAGTCATAAAATTCCATATTTTCAACTCCTTTCTTTTATTTCGCGTGGATATTGATATTTTTTTTGTTCTCCTTTACAATATTTCTAGAAAGGAGAACGCATTTTGGAAAAATATATTACTAGTACAATCCATAAACTTCTTGCTAAAACCGATAAAGTTAAAATTAAATTATTTATTGATACTGATGATAATAATTTTATTGGTATATTAAATCCAGAAACATTTATGGATGGCTACGATTTCATTATTTTAAATAATCCTATGAGTAAACAAAGCGGTCAGTTTAGAATAGATGAATCAATTATTTCTATTTCGTCTATCAAGACTCTCTCATATACGATTATTGATTTTAATGAAACTGAAAATGATAATGACAAATAATGTCTATTTATCATTTTTTTAGTTTTACAACACTATTTGTTTCCAATAAATCACTTACATAGCCTAATATATTAATTGCTTGTCGAACTGTTAAATTGTTTTTTTCAAGCAATTTTAATATTTCATTTGCTATATTTTGCATTGTTTAATTCCTCCTTATCCTTCTTTTTCTTCAAAAATGTTGCTTTCAGTTACGTTTGGTTTTACAAAAAAACTAGATAATTCGCAATTTAACACTTGAGCTATATTACTTAGTTTTTCAACATTGAGTTTGCTAGGATTAACTTCATAATCACAATATGTTGTTCTTGTAATTCCAAGAATTTCAGCCATTTTTTCTTGTGTATATCCCATCTTTACACGATATGATTTCAAATTATTTGAAACATAACTTAATTTATCTTTCATTTTTCCTCCTTACATTTTCAATTATAGTTGCTATTAGTTACATTGTCAAGTATATTTTTGCTAAAAGTTACATTTTTGTTTACATTTTGTTACTTTTATAGTATAATCAGTTCAGAAAGGAGAATTGTATTTATGAATTATTTATCAACAAATATTAAGTTTTTAAGACAAGAAAGAAAATTAACACAAGAAGACATTGCAAAAATAGTAGATAAATCAAGAGTCTTAGTAAGTCAATGGGAATCTGATGACAGAGAAATTACAACCGAAGATATAATTAAATTATCAGATTACTTTAATGTTCCAATGGATGCACTTATTGGAAAAGATTTACGAATAGGATTTCCAAAAGATGATTTAGAAATACTATTTGATAAACATAAAAGCATTTTAACTGACGGAGATAAAGAAACAATCAAATTCATTATCGAAAAAAGAAAACGAGAAATAGACAAGGAACTTGATGGAGAATAATTAACAATAAGTATGCTAGTATAGGTACTTAATATAAATATAAAGAATAAAGAGGTATTAAGTATGATTACAAAATTATTAAAAGGAAATATAACTCAACAAGAGTTATTGAATTATTACAATGCTAACGTAACTTATGTTAGTTTAAGTAGAGGAATTGATGGATTTGTTTTCAATCATCGAGGGATTTATAACATCATTGTTAATTCTAACCTATCCTACTATAAGAGAAAGAAAACAATACTACACGAACTTGCTCATATAGAACTTTCACATCTAGATCAAGATAAAACAATGTTAGAATTTAATAGAAATGGTTTTGAAGATGAAGCCGATAGATATATAAGGCATATTAAAGAATATTTAAATAATCTTATTCAGGAAAGTGAGGTGAATAATTAATGAAATTTTGTAGTTATTGTGGTGCTAAACTTAAAGAAGGTCAAGATGTTTGTTTAAAATGTGGTAAAAACTTAAATAATAATTCAGATAACGAGAAGAAAACAGCAAAAAAAATAGCAAGTATTGTCAGTCTTATATTATTTATCATAGGATTTTCATGTTTAGTTTATATTATTATAAATATAGTTCAATACATAAATAAGGAAAATGCAGACGAGAATATTGATTATAGTGAGTATATAAAATTAGACCCTCAAAAATTACATAGCGATTATATTACAAACGAAATAGCAGCAGAAGATGAATATGAAGGAAAATATTATTACTTTACTGGAAAAGTATATAAAGTTGAAGAATCTTGGGGAGATACTTATTTAAAAATTCAATATAAAGATCAAAGTAGTAAACCTGATAAACTAATTGAATTAGATGCATACTTTAATGATAGAGAAATTTTAAAATCAATAAAAAAAGATGATACAGTTACTGTTTATTGTAAATTTAATGGTAGAGGTATCGAAGATTTTATGGGAGTAATTACAACATACTCATTTAAAAAATGTAAATTCAAATAAAAAATAGCACCTGCGCCAACAGGTACTATCAATATAGAAAAACTTTAAATATCAATATCCACGCTAATAGAACTGAGTTTTTAAATGTTTTTCTATACACGATTATACTAAATTAGTAGATTAAAATCAAGAAAGGAGAATAAAAAATGAAGAAAATATATGAAAAAACTAGATATCCAAATATTTATAAACACATGAAAAATGGAAACTATTTTATAAGACATAATGGAACAGCTATATCAACTATTAATGGTAAAAAAATCTATGATATAAAAGTAGCTAAAGATTATAAAGCGAAATTAGAACTAAATATTAAAAAGATAGAACAATCAAGTAATTCATATCTATTTAAAGATTTATGGAATGAATATATATGCTATTGTGAAAATATTGCTAAATTATCTTACTCTACTCTAAAGAAAAAACATTTGTTTTATAAATGCTACTTACATGAATTAGATTCTAAAAGAATAGATAAAATAACTAAAGAGCATATTGTATCATTTATTAATTCTCTATCAACTAGTGATAAGCAAAAAAATGAAGTATTAAAAATATTTAAAGCATTTATAAATTGGTGTTTTGAAGAAAAAGAAATTAATATTCGAAAACCAACATTAGGAATCAAATATATAAAAATGTCAAAACAAGAAATGAAATATTGGTCAATTGAAAGCTTTAAAAAATTTATGTACTTTATGAATAAGCAAAAAAATGGAACCGGATATAGAATTAAAATTTTAGTACTATTAGAATTACATATGGGTGATAGAATTGGTGAAACAAGAGCATTAACATGGAGTTCTATAAATGAAGAACACTCTACAATTAAAATATCTCACTCAATTAATTATGATAGTAAATCCAACGATTTCTTATCAAATACAAAAAACTATGGTTCTGATAGAATTGTAGATGTTAGTGAGTCACTAATAAAAGAATTGTTAAAATATAAAGAATACTTAAAGAAACAACAAATAAACATAAATGATTTAATATTTTATAACTATAATACAAATAGACCATATTCAGATACAAGTTTGAGAAATTTATTTTATAATTATATAAAAAAAGCTGGAGTGCCTAAAATTAGATTATATGACTTAAGGCACACATATGTTGCACTAATGATGAGCGAAGGCTGGGAATTATATCATATTTCTAAAAGGATTGGTCACACTAATTATTCAACTACTGTTAACAAGTATGGACACTTAGAAAATAATGTAAGAAAGGAGATAGCAAAAACCACTGATAAATATATTTAATGGAACTTTTAGTGGAAACAAAATGGAAAATCAAGTAATTATAAGGGCTAAATGGATTTCAAATGTTCCCTTCTCTTGCACCAGTGACGAATCTGTTCGAAACTATTCGAACTTTATATATAGAGAACTTGAAAAAAGTTCTTTTTTTATGTTATTATGTATTTAGCAAGAAAACTTGCATAAAATAAAAAAGAGGAACATTTAAAGTTGCAAGTGAATGTCACCTCAATTAATTGAGTTGGACACTCTATCTAAGCATATGAGTGTCTATTTTTTTATGACTAATACCAATAAGGTATGAAGTGATAAAATGATATAGATGTATCTTAAGAGTTTAATCACATAAACTCTTTTTTCATCGATATCTACCTCCTTCCTTTTTCAAGACTGGAGGACGACACTCACATTAAATGTTCATAATAAAATTATATCAAACATTTATTCGTGGCCCAATAGTTTTACTATATTTTTCTATTATATATAATAAACCATAGTACTTTGATATTAATGTCAAAACACCTAGGGGGTTAAATATTTTGTCAAAACAAAATAATATACAAAGATTAATTTATATAGTATAATATAACCATCTATTTACAGTTAGGCGGTTTTATGATAAAAAGAATAATGTTTGATATCGATGGTACTTTGATTACTGGCGTAGATTTTTCATCTTATGTAGCAAATACACTTAAAAAATATGGCATTGAAGACATAGAAAAGACAAAACAATTTTTGTTAAATATTAAAGAGTATGAAAAAACATATAATAGCTATGATAGAAATCTATACTTAAAATTTTTTGGTGATAAATTAGGATGTGAATTAGATAATCATTTTTTAGAAATATTCTTTCAGGAATTAAGAAAAGCAATTCCTGAAAATGCTGAAAAAATTAAATCAATGCTAGCAGCAATGAATGAATATGAACTAGTATTATTATCTAATTATTTTGAAGAATCACAAAGAAATAGATTAACTGCTATGGGAATCAATGATTATTTTAGTGAATATTATGGTGAAAGTATTATAAAGCCAAATGAATTAGCTTATAGACAGGCTCAAGGAATATACCAACCAAGTGAATGTGTAATAGTTGGTGATGATAAAAGATTGGATATTGATGTTCCTAAATCACTAGGTTTTAAGACAATATATGTTAACGAAAATGGTGATATAAAAAGAGTTGAGGAGTTATCTCCAAAATTAATAAAAAAGTTGTAGATATCTACGACACTCGCACCATCTAGAACTATAAATACTAACCATTTACTAGTTAGTATTTTTTTATTTAAAAATTCATGATATAATAAACAACTAACAAAGGAAGGTTATAATATGAGTAAAGTTAAAGGATTAGATAATGAACTATATAAATCTATGTATGGAAGTCCGAGAGTTGGAGACAGTAAAGAAATATGGAATGAAATAAAAAGTGATCCAGACGTTTTAAGAGAATCTGTACAAATAACAAAAGATAAATTCGGAGAAAGAGATACAGTAGAAGGATTAGCCATATGTAATGCTATGCTTATAGATTATGAAAAGATCGATGAAGTCGCATATAAGAAGTTAATTGATTCTATCTATTCAAATACTGACATTGCAAGAATAGTTTTAGAAGGAGCATCAAATGGTGGCTACTCTTTCCTACTAATGAGTTTATGGAATCCAAATTTAAAATTAACTGAAAAACAAAAAACATTTGCTGTAAACGAAGCAATGAATAAAATTGGTACTACTCGTTGGCAAGAATCAGAAAATGATTTTTCAAGAGAACTAGATGCAAAAGGTATTAGCGATGATGATACAACTTCTATTGATATAGATGGAAGTATTAACCCTATTGGTTCTAAAACTAAAGCACAATATATGAACCATATGTTCAAATCATTAAGTCAAACACAAGCACATGGAACAGGTTCATTTGATATAAGATATTATATTTTAAGAAATC
>SFTR01000050.1 GCA_004560915.1 bacterium
GAAGTAAAAACTGCATATACAAATAAATATTTATTAAGTATAAATATAGTAACAAGAACACCAACATTAGTAATAATATAGGATATCCAATAAGCATACTCCATAAATAATCCAGCTATATCAGTAGTATCTTTATTAAGTCTATCTATAAATAGTCCAGAGGAATTCTTATCTATTTCTTCAATTTCTAAATTTAATATTTCTCTTGTAATGTCCTTTTGAATTCCAATCAATGTCTTTTGATATATTTTTTGATAAAAAAATCCTTTGAAATATATCATTAAATAAAGAAGTAGTTCTATAAATAAGACAGCTATAGAAGAGATTATCAGCTGATTAACAACACCATTAGTTATATTAAGAATAATCTTAGCTGATAACAATGGAAGGATTGTTGTTATAATAGCCTCGATAATACTAACTGAACCATAACCAATCAAAGAATATTTAGCTTCTTTAATATATTTCCACGTTCTTTTAACATTCAACTTAAAATTATCATCTTTCATATTTTACACTCCAAATTCCTATTAACAATTTTACTGATAATCCAATTTAATACAAGTCTTTTAATAAAAAGAAAATTATGTTATAATATTAATACATTAAATGTAAAGGGTTACTTAAGTAATTCTTTTTTATTTATAAAAGTGTTAAAATTAAAATGGTGAATAATATGAAAATAGCAGTATTCTCAGATATACATGGAAATTATCAAGCATTAGAATCTATCATAAAAGATATAAAAGGTAAACACATAGATAAAACTATATTTTTAGGAGACGCTATCTCTTTGGGACCTGATTCTAACAAATGTTTAGATTTACTTTTTAAAGAAAAAATTACTTTTATACTTGGCAATCATGAATTATATTCAACAGAAGGTGTCTCTATAGATCCAGATAGTAATATAGATAAAAAGAATCATAATTTATGGGTTACAACAACATTATCAAAAGAGAATTTAAAGAAACTAAAAGAACAAAAACTAATTTATGAACTTTCTAATAACAATAAAAAATATACATTTATACACTTCTTATTAGATGAAAAAAATAAGTATCCATTTAAACACCTAAGCATTTTTAATGATGAAACATATATAAAAGAAATGGATAAAGTAGATGGTGATTATGTATTCTATGGACATGAACATACTGGTAGAATAGATTTTATAAATGGTAAATCTTTCTATGGAATAGGTAGTAGTGGATGCAGAAAAGATAATACTACATACTATTACATAATAGATACAAAAAAAGATAAGGTTAAAAAGATACCACTTTATTACAATAGAAATGCTTTTCTAAGAAGTATTAACAATAAAGATTATCCAAATATAGATCACATAAAAGAAGTATTTTTTGGTATAGAAAAAAAAGATTAATGAAAATCTTCTTTTTTAATTATCTATTTTAATTGTAATATCACTTGTAGGATAACTGCAACATGGATGTATATAATTAAATTTTATATCTGCTTTACGTCTATGTTCCATACCTTCTTTAACACGAATAGTACCCCAAAGAAGCAAACTTCTACAGTAACCACATTCTCCGCATCTACATTTACTTCTAACTCTTACATTACTAAGTTCAAGAGCAGACAATATTGTTTGATTCTCAAAACAAGTAACATTATATTCTTCATTATTAGAAAATACCTTAATATTATATTGTTTTGGTAGTTCCTCTTTAACTTCTTCCTTTACTTCTTCAGTAACTTCGTTAGTTTCTTCTTCAGCTTCATCATCTTTTTTAGTTTTCTTTTTCTTTTTAGGTTCTTCTTCAATGATATCTACAATCGTAGGTGCTTCAATAGAGTCAGCAATACTTTCTTCAATAATAGGACTACTTTCAAATCTTAAATCCTTAATACCAAGATTTAATATAGATAACTCATTCTTAATCTCATCATAAAAGTCTAAACTACCACAAGCAAACACAGTAAACTTAGCAGTAACAAAACTCTTAATCATACCAACAGTAATTCTATTTTTAGGGTTTTCTTTGTTAATAAATATAACTTTAATATTATTATTTGTATTAGTTAGTCTATTTAGTTCATCCTTATAAATAAAATCACTTTCACTATTAGCTTCATAAAATATAGTTATATCTTTATCAAGTGATTTATCTTCAATACTTTTAGCAATTGAAAGTAGGGGACTTATACCATAACCTCTAGCTATACCAACTAATTGTTTCTTATCTCTTATAGTAGAAGGGAAGAAGTTACCTGATGGACTAAGAGAATCTATAACGTCTCCAATATCAAGTTTATCTAACATATAATTAGAAACTATACCATTATTAACTCTAGTAACACTTATTCTATAAACATTATTTAAAGCATCATTAGGAGAACTAGATAAAGAATAAGCACGACTTACAAACTTATTATCAAATTGAAATAAAAGAGTTATATATTGCCCAGGTCTAAAAGTAGCAAGACTCCCACCTTCAGCATTACAAAAATAGAATATCTTAGTATTAGGATTAACCTCAATAATATTTTTAATCATTAACTTCTGGTGAGAAGGGTGTATACTTTTAGCAATTCTATCAACTATATACTCATTATTTATAGGACTAGTAGATGTTCTATTTATTATTTTCTCTCTTTTTTCTTTTAGATTTTTAAAATTTTTTATATCTTTATTAGGAAAAGATGATATTTTTATTGGTTTCATACTTCACCTTCCTTTTCTATATCTTTAAGTGTCATATTAGATATTTCATAACCATTTTGATATGTAGAATCATATCCATGTCCATAGTATGAGTAAGAACCACATAATCTAAGTCCATCTATTAAATAGTCTTCATTCTTATTAGTTATTCTAGAAAGTACTGAATCAAAATTATTAAGCATATAACCATAAATACATCCATCAGGAGAACTATTATATTTAGAATATGTTATTGGTGAAGATATCTCTAATTCTTCAATGTACTCTTTAATATTGACTCCTAAAGAAGTTTCAAATCTATTTATTAATTTACTAGCAAGTTTCTCTTTAAAACTATAATAATTCTCTTCATTCAACACTTTATCAAAAGGATTATCATAATATAAAGCAGTTATTGTTATTATAGATGTACCTTCTTCTGATGCATCACTAATCGCATTATTTAAGCAAGTAACAATTAAAGTATTAGAGTCTAATGATTTCATATGTTCAAACTCACTATTACTATCTAAACTATTATATATAAGATATTGATAATTCTTAAGACCAAGATCACTAATATTCTTATCAAGTCCTAAATATATAGTAAATGCTGTAGCACCTAATTTTCTACTATTAGTAAGTTTTAATGCATTAACAGGAACTGTATCTATCATAGAACCAAATACATTCATAGGGCTACTATTAACAATAACATGTTTACTTTTATACATATTACCTTTCTTAGTAGTAACACCACTTACTTTATTATTATCTATTAATATTTTATTAACACTCTCATTATAATAAATCTTACCACCGTATCCAATTATCTTATTCTCTATAGCATTAGAAATCTCTTGACTTCTATTTTTAGGAATGTATCCCTTCTTAGTAATATATTGATAAAAGAAATAAACATAGTGAGCAAAATTCATATTTATAGAAGACACACCAAAATATATCCAGTATGACTTTATAATATCTTCTATTGTTTTAGGAAGTTTAAGTTTCTTAAATACTTCATCCATTGTATATGTAGATACATTTAAGAAATTAGGGTAGTTCTTTTTAAGAAAATCTATATCACATTCATTATTTTTTAAATAGTTAAAACCATTATATACTTCTTTAGCAAGTTCAAAGAACTCTGATACTTTATCTTTACATCCAGGTTCAATTTCTTCCATCTTCTTTATAAATTCATCTACACCGAATGGTATAACATATTCACATTTAGGATTATCAGTCTTAATAATTTTATATGCTTCAGGAATCTCTACCCATTCAATCTTTTCATTTAAATCAAACTTATTAAATAGACTTCTTATATCTCCTTCATCACTTTCACTACCAAAGTTATTAAGTTCTCTTAAAGAAGCTTCAAATTCAAATCTACCACGAACAAAACTAGTAGCAAGACCACCAGGAGTACTATTAGATTCTAAAACTAAAACACTTTTACCATTAGAAGCAATATTTAAAGCAGCCATTAAACCACCATTACCAGCACCTACTACTATAACATCATATTCTTCGTTCATCTTAAACTCCTTATTATAATATAATTGTAGCAAATTATTAGAAATAAATAAATAAAAAAACTAACTAAATGTTAGTTCTTACACTCTTCGTCATTACACTTTTCATTAAAGTATTCTACTTCTAAAGTTATATGACTTATTTTATCTTCTTTAAGTTTATTCTTAATATTATTTTTAGTATTTATTATATCTTGTTCACTAAGTACTTTATTTAAATGAATATGAGCTGTCATATAGTTATTAACTCCATCCATAGACCATATATGTATATGATGAACATTATCTACGTTTTCATTACTTTCTATATCTTTTTTAATAGTATCAATCTTAACATTTTTAGGTACTTTTTCCATAAATATATTATAGATATTCTTCATATATTTATATACTTGGTATAAGATGTACATAGCAATTAATAATGAAAGAATAGGATCTATAATAATTAAATTCCATACTTTTATACAAATACTACCAATAAGTAAGAATAACCATATAACAGAATCTTCTATTAAATGAATATTAATCTTTCTATCTTTTTCTTTACTTCTAACAACTTTAATAGTTGCATATAAATTAATAAGAAGTCCAAATATACCAAATATAATCATAGCATCATAATTAACATCTTGTGGATTCATAAGTCTTGGAACAACATTATATATAATGATAACACTACCAACTAATAATATAAATGAAGCAATTAATGAGCCAAGCATAGTATATCTTAAATATCCATATGAATACTCTTTATTAGGAAGTTTCTTACTTTTCTTTTCAAAGAAATATGTAATACCAATAGTAATGGAGTCACCTAAATTATGAAGCGAATCAGATACTATAGAAATACTATTAGTAAGTATACCACCTATAGCTTCTATAATAGAAAACACTAAGTTTAAAAGAAAAGCTATTCTAATATTTTCAGGTGTTTTACTAAGTATACTTATTTTCTCATTTACTTTCTCTTCTAATTTTTCTTCTTTCTCTTCAATATTTTCTTTAATATTCTTTTTCATACTTACACCTCTAAAATATTATAACATACTTAAATTATATAGTATATAAATAATATTGAATGAAAGCCTTATTTTTAGTATAATTATAGTGGTGATTTAAATGAAATTATTAGCGGAAATTCTTAATATATCAGAAACTAGTTATGAAGTAGAATTAGCTATATTATTATTAGTTATGCTTCTAATAGTACTAGCAATAATTTGTTTAACAATAATAAAGAAGGCAAAAGATAAATAAATATGAAAAATAAAAAAATAGTAATCCATCTATGGTGGATATTTTATATTATATTTTTAGAATTAGTTTATAGAGGATTTATAATAGGAAACATATTTTCTGTTAATACGTTAATAGTTATATTATTTAGTATTCCCTTTATAGTAATCTTTAGTACAATAACAACTCTTTTTAATGAGAAAGTAAATAGAGTCTTAAATATTATTTTAGTGTCTGCTTTAACTTTAGTAACACTAGCTCAAATAGTATATTATAACTTTTATGATTCTATATTCTCATTCTTTTCACTTACGACTGGTACTGGTCAAGTAATGCAATTTTGGCAAATGATAATAGATGTAATACTAAGAATTTGGTATATATTCGTAATTATATTAGTTCCATATATACTATACTTAGTATTCAATAAGAAATTTAACTATAAAAGGCCAAATAAAACATTAATTATTAGTGAAGTTCTAGCATTCATTTTATCATTTGCAGGTATATTCTTTGTAGTAAAATTTGATAACAAAGGAATATACTCATTAAGAAGATTACTTTTTAGCACACATGCTCCAATGCTTACAATAGATAAAACTGGATTACTTACCATGGAATCAATAGATGTATATAGATATGTATTTGGTTTTGAAGAAGAAATATATATTGAAGAAAAAGAAGAACCAGTTATAAAAGAAGAAACTAAAGAATATAACATATATAATATAGATTTTGACAAATTAATAAGTAAAACAAATGATAAGAACTTAATAAGTATGCATAAATACTTTAAGAGCGTAGAGCCAACTGAAAAGAATAAATACACAGGCTTATTCAAAGGAAAAAACTTAATCTTTATAACAGCAGAAGCATTCGACACAATAGCTATAGATAAAGATATAACACCAACATTATATAAAATGGCTAATAATTCATTTGTATTCAATAACTATTATCAACCATTATATCCAGTATCTACTTCTGATGGAGAATATATGAACTTAATAAGTTTAATTCCTAAAGAAGGAATATGGAGTTTTAGAAAAACTAGTGAACTTAGTATGCCTCTAGGTATAGGAAATATGTTTAAAAAAGAAGGATACAATGCTTATGCTTTTCATAATCATACATACAAATACTATGAAAGAAATAAATCACACCCTAATATAGGATTTAACTATTACGGATGTGGTAATGGCCTTGAAAAGAAAATGAATTGCAAACATTGGCCAAATAGTGATTTTGAAATGATTAAGGCAACTACTCCGTATTATTTAAATGATGATAAGCCATTCATGACATATTACATGACAGTAAGTGGACATTTAAATTATAATTTTAGTGGTAACAATATGGCTTCAAGAAATAAATCAAAAGTAAAAAATTTAAATTATAAAGATTCAATTAAAGCATATTATGCTACTCAAATAGAATTTGATAAAGCAATAGAAGAATTGTTAAATGAATTAGAAGAGAGCGGAAAGTTAGATGATACTCTTATTGTAATCGCACCTGATCATTATCCATATGGTCTTACAACTAAGGATATGAATACAGTAAGTAGAATAGACAGAACAGATAAGTTCGAAAACTACCATACATCACTTATAATGTATAATCCTAAAATAGAAAATAAGGTTGTCGATAAAGCTATAAGTGGTATTGATATATTACCAACTATATATAATTTATTTGGAATTGATTATGACTCTAGATTATTAATGGGAAGTGATATATTTAGCAATACTGAACATATTGTTATTTTATCAGATAGAAGTTTTATTACATCTAAAGGAAAATATAATAGTATAACTGGAGAGTTTTCTAATCCTAATGTCTCTAAAGAATATATTGATAATATAAATAAAATTATAAATAATAATAAAAAACCAAGAAAATATTTAAAAAAGAAATTGTCAAAAACCGTCTGTATTTCTGGCACATAAAAAACGGTGGTATGGCTTATAATAGATTCGACGGAAGGAGAAAGGGCATCCTGCTTTCCACAGGCGGGCTGCTGGCTGTTTACACCGGCCTGTTTTTCCGCATCCTGGGGGGAAAGGACGACCAGCGGATGGCACTGCCCCTGGCGGTGACCCTGG
>SFTR01000051.1 GCA_004560915.1 bacterium
GTCAGTATTTAAAAGACTATTTAAAATAATAATTATTATGGAAGCTTTTGCTTCTTTTTTATGATAAGAATTTGTTAAAAAAGAAGTGTTTTAAAATTTTATGGTTAACCATAATAATAGAGAAAGATAAATTCTAGAAAGAATTATTGATGAATATAATTAGACATTAGATATGATTAGTGAAGAAAGTGAAAAGTGTTAAGAAAAATGTTATAAATTTAGAACTGAATGTAAAAAAAATGATAAATGATTATTAATTTATGATATAATTTATTTATGGTTAGGAGTATTTTATGGAAAAGATGTTAGAAAAATTAATTGAAGGTGGAACTGATTTATGTATTAAGTTAGTTATATCAATTGTTATATTACTTATAGGTAATAAGATAATTAAAACTATTGAGAAGATACTTAAGAAGGAGAAGAAGTTTAGCAAACTTGAGGATCCAAGTGTTAAGAGTTTTGTTATTAGTTTTATAACTATATCATTAAAGTTGTTATTGTTTGTCACTATTCTTAGTATTGTTGGAATACCTATGACATCATTAATAACTATATTAGGTTCTTGTGCTGTTGCGGTAGGTTTAGCTCTTCAAGGAGGACTATCTAATTTAGCTGGTGGTATTATGTTACTTATATTTAAACCTTTTACTATAGGAGATTATATCGAAGCTAATGGAAAAGAAGGAACAGTAAAATCAATATCATTATTCTATACTACTATAGTTGGAATAGATAATGTAGTAATACAACTTCCTAATGGAACATTATCAAATTCAAATATAACAAACTATACAGCATGTAAAACTAGAATGTTAAATATTGTATATGATGTTAGTTATGATTCTGATATAGATAAAGTTAAAAAAGTGTTAAATGAGGTTATAGAAAAAGAAGAAAAGATACTTAAAGATGAACCTATTAGAATAGCAGTTAAGTCTCATAAAGATTCATCAATAGGCATAGTATTTAGAGCATGGACACTTAATAGTGATTATTGGGATGTATACTTTAGAGTAATGGAAAATGTTAAAAAAGAATTTGATAAGAATGGTATAGAAATACCTTATCCACAAATGGATGTGCATATGAAGAAATAGGTCAGTTAATGATCTATTTTTTGATGAAAAAATAAGTAAAATTTATATATTAGGTTTGTAATAGAAGATTAAATATGATATTATAATAATAGATTAATAATAGAGGTGGCTTCTATGCAGGATAAGGAGACTATTAAAAATATTAATAATGGTATTGTAGATATTATGATGCCTATGTATAACGAATTAATAGAATTAAGAAGTAAACTTAGTTCTCTTTCTTCAGGTCCTGAATATAGAAAAGTTAAATCTAAATTTGATGATATAAAAGAACAATATTTATTATTTGGTAAATCAAATGATATGATTGTTAAATTTACTAGTAAAGAACAAGTACAAAGAGAACTTCAAAGAATTATAAGTGAAAGAGAAAGATTATATAAAGAATTTACTACCTTAAAAGAAGAATATGCTTTAGCTAGTAAAAGAGGTGCTGATGTTAGTGAACTTAATCAAATAACAAACAAGGCAAGAAAAATATCACCTATTATTAATTGTTATGATAAGTTAATTCTTATATTTAATAAATCTTTAGGTAGAAGTATAAGTAGTAAAATTACTAGAGTAGAAAAACCTATAATAAGTAGTACACCAAAACCTGAAGTTAAAAAAGAAGAAAAAAGAATTGAACCAAAGAAAAAAGAAGTAAAATCTGTAAAACAAGTAAATGAATATTTAAGTGACCCAGATATTAAAATAATATACGATAGTAGTAAAAAAATACAAATGCTCAAGGGTGAATTATTTAAACATCCTCAAGGAAGTCCTAAAGCTAAATATTTAAGTAATTTAATATATGATTTATGTGAGCAAAGAGAAAGCATGGTAACTAAATTATTAGGACCCGAAGCAATAAGTAAAGTTTCTATTATAGAAAGTATGGAGGATGCTGCTTATTCTAAACCTGATGTTGTTCCATTAAAACCATATAGTGTTAATGCTTCAGAATTTAGTAGTGAACTTAGTGATTTAGTTAATATTTTAGGAGATTTAAAATTCAATGAATTAGAATCTAAAACATATCTTCAATTTAGAAAAAGTGAAGAAGAAAGAGCTAAACAAAGAAATATTCCATATACTGATACAGAAAGTCAAACATATAAGAAAGTATATGAAATATCTGTTAGGAAATATAAGAACTTATTAAATGCAGTTATAGGTAATGATAGAGAACTTTCTTCTATGAAGGATGACTTATTAGTATCACTTACAGCATTTAATTTAACTGGTGGATATAGTGCATTTAAAAAGAAACATAAAAATGGTAAGATAGGTGGAAATGCTATATCTAAAGATGTATATATTGAAGGATTAGATACTATAAAAGAATTAATAAGTAAATTAGATACATACTCATCTAAATATATAGCTAGTAAGGGTGGAAAAATAACAATTACTGATTCACTTAAGACTAGAAGTCAAATGATTGGTGAAGTTAATAGTGAATATGCTAAGTTATTTGAACAAATTGAAAGTAAAAAACAAGAAACTATTGAAACAAGAGCGTAAATGCTCTTTTCTTTTATATCAAATTATATTATAATTAGAATGGTGAAGAAAATGAGTAAAGGAAATATTTATAAGATTGAAAGAGGGAGTAAAAATAATAAAAAATATACTCCTAGTAGTGGGGATTTTGTAACATTTGCAGTTGGTATAATAGTTTATGCAATTGTATTAGTACTTGCAAGTAACTTATTTAGAGGAATATATGTAGAAAATTTCTTTTATGCAATTATTGCTGCTTTAATACTTAGTTTATTAAATTCTACAATTAAACCTATACTTGTATATTGGACACTTCCACTTAGTGTACTTACATTTGGAATAGCATATCCTATAGTAAATATGATAATACTTAAACTATGTGATATTCTAATGGGTAGTTCCTTTGGAGTAAGTGGTTTCTTTAGTACATTTATAATTGCAATATTTATAAGTGGTATGAGAATGTTACTAGATCAAATGATAACAATGAAAGTAGGTAAGAGATAATGAATCCTGTTATATTTAATATTGGAGGTTTTGAAATTAGATGGTATAGTGTATTAATAGCAATAGCTGTTATTATAGGATACTTCTTAATACTTAGTGAAAGTAAAAGATTTAAAATTAAAAAAGAATTTATGTTTAATATGATGTTTTGGACATTGATATTTGCAATTATTGGAGCAAGACTATATTATGTAGCATTTAATCTTGAATATTATATATCTAATCCTATTGAAATACTTCAAATATGGAAAGGTGGACTTGCTATACATGGTGGATTATTATTTGGAGCAATAACTATATTAATATATTGTAAAAAATATCAAGTTAGAGTAGGAAAAATATTAGATATAATAGTACCTGCGTTATTACTTGGACAAGCTATTGGAAGATGGGGTAACTTCTTTAATGGAGAAGCTTATGGAACAATAGTTACATATAATCAATTAATTGATATGAAGATAATACCTCAGTTTATTATAGATAATATGTTTATTAATGGTGCTTATCATTTGCCTATGTTTTATTTTGAATCATTATGGTGTTTATTAGGTTTCTTCTTATCATTATTTTTAAGACGTAGAAAATATATTAAAGATGGTCAATTAGTTGCTTTTTATATGATGTGGTATGGAGTTGCTAGATTTGTTATAGAGATGTTTAGAACTGATGCTTTAATGGCAGGTAATGTTAAAATTGCTCAAGTAGTCAGCATTTTAATGTTTGTTATTGGATTGATAGTTCAATTTATTCAAAGTAGAAAACCTAAGTTAGATGAACTTTATAATAAACAGGAAGAAGAGATTAGATTCTAGGAGGATATATGTTTGATACTATAATTATTGGTAGTGGACCTGCTGGTATGAGTGCATCTATATATTCTTCTAGAAGTGGTCTTAATACTTTACTTTTAGATGAAAGTATGCCTGGTGGTCTTTTAAATAAAATTAGTATAGTAGAGAATTATTTAGGTGTTGGTAGTATTAGTGGTAGTGATTTAGCAGTTTCAATGTATAAACAAGTAAAAGAAAATAATATTAATTTTAAACGTGAAAAGGTAGTTTCTATTAAAGATTTTAATAGTTATAAGTTAGTTACCACTACTAAAGGTGAATATAAAACTAAGGGTGTAATAATTGCTATTGGAAGAAAACCTCGTAAGAGTGGGATAGCAAATGAAGAAAAATATATTGGTAAAGGTATTAGTTATTGTGCTATATGTGATGCATCACTTTATAAAGATAAAGATGTAACGGTGTTAGGTGCTGGTGACTCTGCTTTTGAAGAAGCAATATATTTAAGTGATATAGTAAGAAGTGTTAAAATTATAGTTAGAAATGAGATAAGTGCAAGTCCAGTACTTGTTGCTACTGCTAAAGAAAAAAATATAGAAATTATTTGTGGAAAAGAAGTAGTAGATTTTCTAGGAGAAGATATTATTACTGGCGTTAAACTAAATGATAATGAAACTATTAAATGTGATGGGGTATTCATATATTATGGATATCAAGCTGATACTGCATTTATGAGAGATTTAAATATTACAGATGATAAAGGATATATAGAAGTAGATAAAAGTATGAAAACAAAAATACCTTTTATATATGCTTGTGGTGATATTATAAAAAAAGATATATATCAAATAGTTACTGCTTGTAGTGAAGGGTGTATAGCAGCTTTATCACTTAAGAAAGATATAAATAATGAAGAATAAATCATTAATAATTGATATAATACTAGCGATAGTTTGCAACTTAATACCATTTTTAATTCTTTGTTTTACTGATAAAACAGAACTATCTTTGCTAGTAATGATAATAATATTCTTTTTATTTTATGTGTATTTACTTATTAAAAATAGAAAAAATAAAATAAATTATAAAATAATAATTAGTTTATTCTTATTATTAGTTATAGAAATAATACTTGTATATGTTTTAAGTGATAAGGTAGGATTCATAGTTAGTGAAGACTTAAGCAATATAACACTTACTTTTGGAGTATTTTCATTCTTTATGATAAATGTACTTTGTATATTAATACTTGTATTTACTAACTTGATAAAAATGTGTCTTAAAAAGTTAAAATCAAGTTGACAATATAGAATAAACTAAATAAAATATAAATACCTTTGGAGGATATTATGTTAGTATATGGAAGAAATGTAGTAAATGAAATATTAAATAATAAGACTAAAATATATAAAGTATTTCTTGATAATAATTATAAAGATGAAGAAATACTTAATAAAATAGAAAAAAGAGGTCTTAAGAAGTTTCATATTGATAAAAATAAATTAGATAAGATGTGTGGTAGTTCTACTAATCAAGGTATAGCTATGGATATAGAAGAATTTCATTATTATGATATTAAGACTATCGAGGAGGACGTGGACGCTAACTTTGTAGTTATGTTAGATTCACTAGAAGATCCTCATAATTTTGGAGCTATAATTAGAACTTGTGAGTGTGCTGGAGTTAACTATATAATAATACCAAGAAATAGAAGTGTATCTGTTAATAGTACTGTATATAAAACATCGAGTGGAGCTTTATCAAATATTAAAATAGTAGAAGTAGTAAATCTAAATAATACAATTAAAAAACTTAAAGATTTAGGTTACTGGATATACGGAAGTGATGCTAAAGGAAAAGACTATCGTAAGATAGACTATACTGGTAAAACATGTTTAGTAATAGGTAGTGAAGGACATGGGCTTAAACAAATAGTAAGTAATTCTTGTGATGAGATAGTTTCTTTACCAATGAAAGGTAAAATAAACTCATTAAATGCTTCTGTAGCTGCAGGTATATTTATATATGAAATAATGAAATATAAATAGAGGTAATTTATGGATTATAGGGAACTTAATGATAATGAACTTATATATTTATCTTGTGAAAATAATGAAGAAGCAACTACATTAATAATAAAAAAATATAAAAATTGTATTTTAAATATACTTAAAGAATATTTAAAAGAATATAATATAGTTGGAGTAGAAGTAGCTGACTTATATCAAGAAGGATTAATAGGACTTATGAATGCTATACAGTCATATAATCCGGATAAAGATGTACTTTTTTATACGTATGCAAATGCTTGTATAAGAGCTAATATAATATCTGCAATAAGACAAACATTTAGACAAAAAAATAGGATACTTAATCAATCATATTCACTAGATAAAATATTTGATGATAGTGGAGATAATTATTATGAAGTACTTAAAGATGATAGTTATGAGCCAAATAAATTATTATTAAATAGTGAAGAAGAAATAGAAATAATAGATAAACTTAAAAGCAAACTTAGTAAAAGTGAATTAGCTATATTTGAACTAAGACTTAAAGGGCTTAGTAATGGTGAGATAGCAATACTTATAGATAAAGATACTAAATATATAGAAAATAGTTTATTTAGAATAAAAAGAAAATATAAAGAATTAGATAAAGTGGTTTCATAAATCACTTTTTATATGTTATAATTGTTAAGAGGATGATGTTATGTTTGAATATATAAAAGGATTAGTTACTCGTACTGTAGCTAATTATGTAGTAATTGATTGTAATGGAGTTGGATATAAAATATATACACCAAATCCATATAAATTTAAAGAAGGAGAAGAATCTACTGCTTATGTTTATAATCATATAAGAGAAGATGAGAATGTATTATATGGTTTTACAACTGAAGATGAGAGAGAACTATTCTTAAAATTAATTAGTGTTAAAGGATTAGGACCTAAAATGGCTATGCCAATACTAGCAACTGGATCAATAAATGGTATAGTTGATGCAATAGATAGAGAAAATGTTTTATATCTTAAGAAATTTCCTAAGATTGGTGAAAAAGTAGCAAGACAAATAATACTTGATTTAAAAGGAAAACTTGTTATGAGTGAAAATGATGTAAATAATAGTACAGATGAATTAGTACTTGCGCTTGAAGCTTTAGGATATAAACCAGCTGATATTAAGAATGTTATTGTTAAAGTTGATAAGACTTTAAATATAGAAAGTCAAATTAAAGAGGCTTTAAAATTATTATTGAAATAAGGAGTAAAAATGAAAGATTTGGTAATTGGAATTGATATGGATGATACTATATGTTCTACTAATGAGAGAATTATAGTTGAAGCAGATAAGTATGATAAGGAAGTATTAGGTGGAACA
>SFTR01000052.1 GCA_004560915.1 bacterium
TAGATATACCAAAAACACTATCTTCTGGAAAAATAACTCTATTAAATGAATATGAATACAAAGAAGAAAAAAAATTCGAAAAAGAGCCAATGTTTGTATAATTAGCTCTTTTTATTTGAAAAAAATTATTGTATACCATTTAATAGTAGGTGAAGGATATGAAAAGAAATAATATAATAAAGACACTTTTAGTATCATTCATAACTCTAATCTTATTAAGTATTTTTAGTTATACATATGCATTCTTTAGTTTACAAATAGAGGGAACTGGAAAAGATATAGTTATGTCTACAGGAGACTTAAGACTTGAATATAAAGATGAAACAGAATTAAAATTTGAAAATGCAGTTCCAGGAGACACAATTTCTAAAGTTATAACAGTTAAAAATATTGGAACAAAAAATGTATCATATTCTTTGTATTGGGGAAACTTAATTAATACAATTGATAACTACGAACTACATGTAACACTTGACTGTAAAAGCTATACAAATTATGGAGAAGAAACACAAACTGAAAGTGGAACTTGTGAAAATATTTATAGAGCAGTACCAATAAGTGATACTGTAACTACAGGTAATATAAAAGGAAATATTTCAATAGATCCTAATATTACTCATGAATACACTGTAACATTAAAATTTGATAATAAAAATTACAACCAGAACAATAATAAAAATAAAACATTTACAGGACAAATAGGCATAAAAGAATATATTTCACCAGAACCAATATATTGTACTTTTGATGGAGAACTAGTACAAGGAGCAGAGTATGTAAATGGACAATATACATATAGATATATGCAAGAGGTAAAGTCTGTAGACACAGGATTATCTTGGGTAAATATTGAAGAAGATGGTTGGGGAGTACAACTTACAGATAAAACTAGTACTGAACCTGTAACAAGTAAACTATGTAGATACATAAATAATAAACCAGTTACATCTATGAGTTATATGTTTTCTGGGAGTGAAGCAACAACTATAGATTTAAGTAGTTTTGATACAAGCAAAGTAACTGATATGACAGGAATGTTTGAAGGAAGTCATGAAATAACAACCTTAGATTTAAGTAGTTTTGATACATCAAATGTTACTAGTATGTTTTCTATGTTTTCAGAATGTGCAGCCACAACTCTAGATTTAAGTAATTTCGATACAAGTAATGTAACAAATATGAGTGGTATGTTTGATAATAGTTCAGCAACAACCATAGATTTAAGTAACTTTAATACAAGTAACGTGACTGATATGAGTTTGATGTTTGCATATAGTGTAGCAACTACACTAGATTTAAGTAGTTTTAATACAAAAAATGTAAATGATATGAGTTTTATGTTTGATAATAGTTCAGCAACAACCATAGATTTAAGTGGTTTTGATACAAGTAAAGTAACTGATATGGAAAGAATGTTTTATTTAAATTTTAATCTAAAAACTATATATGCAAGTGATAATTTTAATACTAATGCTGTTACATCATCAGCTGGTATGTTTGATAATAGTACTAACCTAGTAGGTGGTGCAGGTACTACATATAATAGGTCTTATGTTGATAAAACATATGCAAGAATAGATGGTGGAACAAGTAGTCCTGGATATTTCACTTCAAAATAATAAAAGTGATTAAAACTATTGAAATTATTTAAATAATTTGATAGAATCTAATACATTGAAAGACGAGTAGGATAAAAATACTTTATAGAGAGTTAGTGTTTGGTGAAAACTAATAAGTACTATATTTGAAGCTACTTTCACTTATGAGTTAATAGCTCACGTGGAAATACGTTATATTAATTAAGTTAATTAAAGAATGGTACCGTCTATATGACTCCTTGTGTACCATTCTTTTTTATTTTATAGGGAGGAAATTATGAATATTAAAGATTTGTACATTGATTTTTTTGTAAGTAAATTCTTGACCATTATCAGTTTGAATGATTTTAGGTTTATAACCAAAATAAGTAATAGATCTTTTAATGAAATCTATAGTAGAATATGATGATTGTTCTTTATAAGGAAAAATAAATCTTTCTCTAGAAGCTTCATCAATAACAGTATACTGGTAAAATTTGTCTTGTAATTCACCAGTATAGCATTTCTTTGGAACAATTTTAACATCCATTTGCCATTTAATGCTTATAAGTTCTGGAGTGTCATATTTCTTAGGTACATACTTTTTATGAGTTTCAGTATTAACTGGATATTTTATTTTTCTAACTTTCTACTACCTAATACTTTGATTCCGCATAATTCTTTTTCTGTATGAGCATTAGGATGAGTGGTTAATGGTTTATGTGATTTATCCATTAAAGATGCTTTAGAGCATTTATATCGTCTACAGACAAACGAAATAGGGTTTCCATTACGATATAATAAAATTGTATAATATTTAGTATTTAAACTATGTGAATAATGTGATATACTTTTCATTGTGATAAGTCCTTTCATAAATGTTTGTTTGATAATTACATTTTACTAGGCTTATCACTTTTTTATATATAAAAGTCTCACATCAATTGTAACACTACATAGTTAGTGAAAATAAATAATCTACTTATGTAGATTTTTATTTTTATTTGTTATATAATTAGTACATAATAAGGGAGTGAAAGAATGAATAAAAAAGGATTTATTTCTATGACACTAGTATATACTTTTTTAATATTATTTTTATTCTTAATGCTTGGTGTATTACATGCATACTCTGAAAAAAATAAATTCTTACAAGCAATAGATGATAAAATAGATTTAAAATTTAGTACACCTACTAATTATGGTAAAACCATATTACAAACTATTCTAAATGCATATTATGCTGAAGAAAGTGGTATCATAGATTATTCTAAAAACTCTGAAGGTAGATATCATACAAGAGCAGGTATAAGTACAGATATATCTTCAGTAACAAATGGTTTTTATTTCACTCAAGTAGTAGATGATGAAGATAACAATAAAATTCATATGACAGAAGACGATAAAGTAGCATACTTCTTTAGAGGTAAAGTAGACGATAATTATATATTACTAGGAAGTGATTGCTGGAAAATATATAGAACTAATGAAGATGAATCAGCAAGACTAGTATATTATGGACCATATCAAAGTAATTCAGGAAAATGTCAATTTAATATTAATAAATTACCAAAATCTACTTACAACAACAATATAAATAACAATAAGTATATAGGATATATGTATGGTACTAGTAGTTATAATTATGATACAACACATGCAAATACATACGATAGTTCAATAAAGAATGCATTAGATATTTGGTATCAAAACAACATATCAGGTTCATCATATGAAAGATTTATAGATGATCAAATATTCTGTAATGAAAGAAAAATAGGTATAGGTGGTAACTTCAATGGAACAAATTATACTTTAAATGGTTATGGTAATTCAAATACATTATATCAGTCACTTAGAAGAAATGGAACAGATGGAACAGAAGGTACAACAATAAGTATGAGTACAGCATACCCAATATTTAGATGTGAACAAGCAAATGACAAATTTACTACAAATAAAAATTCTGGTAATAAGAAATTAACTTATCCAATAGGTACATTAACAGCAGATGAATTCATAATTGCAGGGTCTTCTTTTCAAATAGATAACACAACAAATTTCTTAAATTATAATACTGATTTATGGACAATGACACCAAGTTCATTTACAAGCAATGCAGCAAGAGTAGTAAGTGTTAAAGCAAACGGAGAATTAATAGAATCAAGTGTTAATGAAACACACTATATCTTACCAGTAATATCATTAAAAAATATAACACTAATAGAAAGTGGTAATGGAAAAATAGATTCTCCATACACAATAAAGGTGAAATAATATGAAAAAAGATGGATTTATATTTATGGAGAGTTTAACAGTATTAATAGTAGTATTACTTGCTACTACAATGCTATTAAGTAGTTACTCACTATTCGTAAGAAAATCAAAAGAAAAAGAAACATATAATTTTCCAAGTGATAGATATTTATTATTTAATATAGCTAGACTAAATGCAAAAGATGATGAATATTATACAAACTCAGGATATATTGCTAATAGAAGAGAAGCATCAGTAACCAATCCAAATAGTTGTGAAAATACTCCTATGAAAAATAG
Source organism: bacterium (assembly GCA_004560915.1). The sequence goes on from SFTR01000052.1 coordinate 4,134, forward strand.
ATTAAGTGATTGTAAACAACTATTTAAAGATACTGACTTAGTATTCTTTATAGTTATAAAAGATATAAAGCAAGAATTAAAAAGACCAGATATAACATCAGTATATGATAGTGGAACAATAGAATACCTAAAAACATTAAAAAGAGAATTATCTACATCAAGCCGCAGTATGGAAGCATCAACTGGAGAAGGTTATATAGTTGGAGTATTCTATAAGAATAGTACTTATCGTTATGCATCTATTCCACTATATGATGATTAGTATAGGGGGTACATATGAATAAAAATGGATTTACATTAGTAGAATTAATAGTAAGTATAGTACTAGTAAGTATAGTATTAGTATCTATGACAGGTACACTTGTTAAACTAAAAGAAACATATAACGTAGTAAATGAAGATGCAGATGCTAGAATATATGGAGCAACCATTTCAAAAATAATAAACGATGATTTTCTTAAAAATAATGGTATAAGAGATATATCTTGTTCAAATGATGAAGATATGAGTTCATGTGAAATAGTACTTGGTACAAACCAAAAAAGAACATTAGAAATATTAAGAAACACTATTCCAAATGATTCAGAAACAATATATGAAAATGGTAAAAACGTAGGTACTAAAACATATGAAAAGACAACACTAAGATATAGTGATTCAACAACAGGCGCAGTAAAAACACTATTAATAAAAACAATAGAATTAATAGTAAAATCTAATAACGAAGTAGATAATAACTTAGTAAATACTTATGGATATAAATTTACTGACTTATCAGTTAAAACATATAAATATGAAAACATAGATGATTATGATAAAACTGATAAAATAACTCATATAATAATAGGCCTTAGTGATGAAAAATATAATATAGATTTATATTCATCTGGTACATATGAGAATTAATAGAAAACTAATAATACTAAACATTAACTTAATAGTTAGTGTTTTTTTAATATTAATTTTATAGTCAGACAATATACTAAAACTTTGAAATAATATAGATAGACTACTAAAGTTTAAAATAAGACTTGTTAAAGCAAACTTAATATTAAAAGGTATATTTAACTTAGATACTGATATAATACCACTAGTTAGTTCTAAAAAGCCAGTTAAAATAGACAATATATATGGTTTAATAGAAATATATTTTGTTATAAGATTAACTATTATAGTAAACACTATTAAATTACCAAGAATAATTATAGAAGTATTTACACCCTTAATTATAGAATTCTTAAAACATATAAAGAAGTTATCATTACTTATTATTTTATTTTTACTTTCTACTATAACATTATCTTTTCTTAAAAATAATCCTATTACTATATTATTAAGAAAACAAATGATCCATAAAAGAACACCAACTTTAAAGCTATTATAAATAGATACCCCTATAACACCAATAACAAATGCTATAGATGGAAAATAACTATAATTAAGTAGTTTATTTGCAGTATTAATATCTATTATCTTATCATCAAGTAATTTCTTAATATATACAGCATTACTAGGGTGACTAGTAAGCATGCTAAGTATAAAGATAATACTAGTATTAGAGTCAATATTAAATATTTTATTTATTAATCTTCCAAATATTTTCTTAATAAACAAGTGATAATTAAAGTATATAAGTATGTCACATAATATTATAAATGGAAATATACTTATAAAAACTTTCTTAAAGAATAAAATACTAGCTTCATACGTAGAATTAATTACTACTTTAATATTTAGTATAAACACTATTAATATTAAGGTTAACACTATATATTTTAGTTTTTTAATAATTGTATTCATCTGTGATATAATATTATAGTTAGGAGTGATTTATGACAAAATTATTTAAATATATAAAAAAAGATATAAAAACTTACTGGAAGAATTATTTAGCATTTATACTTATTGTACCTTGGTTATTTATATCTTTTGATTGTAATATTTATACACCAGGTTCTTTAGTAGACCTTACAGATAGAATAGAAGTAGATAATAGTTATGACTCTAAAGGTAGTTTTAATTTAACTTATGTAAGTGCTAGACGTGGAACTTTACCTAATATTATATTGTCTAAATTCTTTAATAACTGGGATATCGTAGGTACTTCTGAAATGAGAATAGAAGATGAAAGTGAAGATGAGATAATTGAAAGAAATAAGATTTATCTAAAAGAAACTAGTTATGATGCTATAATAGCTGCTTTCACTGAAGCAAACATACCATACGAAGTAGAAAGTATAGATGTAACAGTAACTCACGTATATGAGTATGCTAAAACTGATATAAAAATAGGTGACATAGTAAAAACTATAAATGGACAAACTATAAAAGACTTTAACTCACTAAAAGAAGAAATAAAAAAATATAAAAAAGATGATACTATAAAAGTAAATGTAGAAAGAAATAACAAAATAATAGAATGTACAGCAACTTTAATAGAAGTTGATGATAGAATAGTAATAGGTGCATCTTTAACAGAACTTAAAAACATCAAAACCGATCCTAAAGTAGATTATATATTCAAGGATAATGAAAGTGGAGCTTCAAGAGGACTTCTTTGTGCATTAGATATTTATAACAAAATTACAAAGTTTGATCTAACTAAAGGAGATATTATTTCAGGTACTGGTTCTATAGATGATAAAGGAGTAGTAGGAAGTATAGATGGAGTTAAATACAAACTAGCAGGCGCAGTTAAAAGACACGCTAAAGTATTTATAGTACCAACAGATAACTATAAAGAAGCACTATATGAAAAAGAAAAACACAACTATGACATAGAAATAATCGAAGCAGATACTCTTCATAATGTAATTGAAAAACTAAAAGCAAGATAACAGGGGAGTACATATATGAAAATAATAGAATCAATCAAAAACAAAATCATAAAGAAAGAAACCTCAAATAAAAAAATTCCAAAGAAAATGAGATATTATACAGTATTAGAAAATGGTTGGAGAATAGAAACAGATAAACCTTGGAGTGAAGTTAAAATTAAAAAATAAAATACTATAAAGCATTGTCTAAGTACAATGTTTTTATATTAAAAAGAAGTGTTTTTAGTATTTATGACTAACTATAATAATAGGAGGT
>SFTR01000053.1 GCA_004560915.1 bacterium
GTTGGTGTTAATATGTACTTAGACTTAATCAATGAAGAAGTTAATGGAATCAAAGTAGATGAAGATGAAGAAAAAGAGCCTACTATGATAGATGTCGCAACTCACATTGGAAAAGAATATACAGATGAAAGCGAAATAGTAATAGAACTACATAAAAAGATAAATGGCATAACAAACAAAAAAGAATTAAAAGAAGTATTATCAGAAATAAGAGATAGATTTGGAATGACTAATCATGAACTAGAACTTTATGCTCATGAAAAATACTTAGAAAAACTTTTAATTATTACTGGAGTAAAAATACTAGAAAATGATAACTTAAAAGTAGTTCTAAAACTTAAAAAAGAAATTTACGAATCAATTAGCGTAGAAAAACTATTTATTGAATCAACTAAAATAACTACAAAATTTAACTTTTCATATAAAGCAGGTTCAATACTAGTAACTCTTCTAAAAGCAACTTTAGAAAAAGATTATATCTATTATTTAGAAGAACTTTTAGAAGTAATATATAACTTAAAATTTAAAGTATAAAATAATTAATTAAATTCAAACTATTACTAGGGTGATTACATGAAACCAACTGGTATAGTAAGAAAAATAGATGAATTAGGAAGAATTGTACTTCCTAAAGAACTAAGAAAATGTCTAAACATTAACACAGGAGATGACTTTCAAATAAGACTTGAAGATGAAAAAATAATACTAGAAAAATACTCTTACTTAAAAAAATATGAACAAGAAATAAAAAGTATTATTAACTGTTTTATAAGTGAAACATCTTATGACATTAGCTTAGTAATCAATAGTAAAATAATAAATAAAAATAATGAAACAATAGATCAAAAACTAGATAGACTAATTCAAGAAAGAAAAATCTACGAATGTAAAAATATAGAAGAATTACACTTAAATAATAATTTAGTCATTGAAGGAAGATACATTATACTTCCAATAGTGGTAAATAGTGACTTACTAGGTTCCTTAATAATAGTCAGTAAAGACAACATAATTAACATGGAAAAAACATCAAAACTTCTATTAAAACTCATAAAGTCTAAATTTGAATAAATGTCAAATATTCTATAATTATGTCTAACTAGTTGAAAATAAAAAAATAAAAGTGATAATATAAATATATATAGTTAAAAAAATATAGAATGTTTGGTGATAAAAAAATGATAGATTCACATGCTCATATATTAAGTGAATATTATGATGACATAGGTTCATTCATAGAAAATTTAAAAGATAAAGATGTATTAAAAGTAATAAATTGTGCTGACTCAATACCTACATCAAAAGAAGTACTAGATTTATATAAAAAATATGATGGTTACTTAGTACCAGCTATAGGTATACATCCAGAAAATGTAGATTTAAAAGAAAATACTATTGAAGCACTAGAAGAGTTATTAAAAGAGAATAAAGTAGTTGCAATAGGTGAAATAGGACTCGACTATAACTTTAATGATGAAAATAAAGAAGAACAAAAAGAATTATTTAATAAGCAACTAGATCTAGCTGAAAAATACAACCTACCAATAATAGTTCATACGAGAGATTCTATTCAAGATTGCTTTGATATATTAAAGAAAAGAAAACTAAAAGGTGTAATTCATTGTTATAGTGGAAGTATTGAAATGGCAAGAGAATTTATAAAACTAGGATACAAACTAGGTATAGGTGGAGTATTAACATTTAAAAATGCTAAACTTTATCAAGTGGTTGAACAACTAGATATGAAAGATATTCTTCTAGAAACAGATAGTCCATTCTTATCTCCAGAACCATATAGAGGAAGAAAAAATAAACCATCTAACGTACTTTATGTAGCTAAAAGAATAGCTGAACTAAAGAATATACCATTAAAAGATGTAATGGAAATGACTACGGCTAACGTAAAAGACATTTTTGACATTTAAATATACATATTATATAATTTAATTACGAAGAGGTAATTAATGAAGGAGTATATTAAAAGTAGAATATTAATGACTTTTGAAGCAATAATAATATGTTCTTTAATACTATTATTAAATAAGGGCTCTTATGAAAAGAGTTCTCTTTCTATTGCTTTAAATGATACTATAGATAAATCTATTGATAAGGATGTAATCCAACAAACACAAAATACACTTTATCAAGAAGGAATACAAAATCCACTTTATACATTTATAGGAGAACTAACTGGTTATACTGGTGACTGTCCATTATGTTCAGGATACCTAGCTTGTCCTCCAAGAACAAATGTAATAAAAGAAGGAATTTACTTTAATGATAAAAAATATGGAAAAGTTAGAATTGTTGCCAGTAGTAAAAACTATCAATGTGGAACAATATTAAAATTTAATGTAGGAAAACTATCAGATGAACCAATGATCGCAATAGTACTAGATAGAGGTGTAAGTGGTAATGTAATAGACTTACTTACAGATAGTCAAGATTACGCAGTTAAAAAAATAGGTAGAGTTAGAAACCTAGAATTCGAAGTATTAAGAGAAGGATGGAAATAATATGAAATTTGACTATAAAAAATCTTTAGGACAAAACTTCTTAAAAGATAAAAATATTATTAATAAAATAGCTAACTCTATAAACCCTACGAAAGATGACTTAATAATAGAAATAGGTCCAGGTGCCGGAGCACTTACTAAAGAACTAGTAAAAAAAGAATCAGATGTCATTTGTTTTGAAATAGATACAAGACTAAAGGAAATACTAGAACAAATAGATAATAATAAGCTAACAATAGTATTTAAAGACTTCTTATCTATTAATATAAATGAATATATTGATCAAAATAAATATAAAAATCTTTACTTTGTAGGTAATTTACCTTATTATATAACAACTGCGATTATAAACAAAATAGTAAAAGAATCTAACCCATACGAAATAACAATAATGGTTCAAAAAGAAGTAGCTGATAGATTCAGTGCTAAACCAGGAACTAAAGACTACGGTTCCATAAGTGTATTCTTACAATATAATTTTGATATTGAAAGAATATGCAACGTAAGTAAAACTTGTTTTGAACCAGTACCAAAAGTAGATAGTTCAGTTATTAAATTTAAAAGAAATAAAAAAATAACTTCTAATAACGAAGAACAATTCTATAAACTTATAAAGGATTCATTTACTCAAAAAAGAAAGAATTTAAGAAATAATCTTAAAGGATACGACCTAAATAAAATAGAAACAATATTACAAAAACACAATAAAGACTTAACATCAAGAGCAGAACAACTATCTATAGAAGAATTTATAGATATATCAAATAACATATAATTATGAAATGCTAAATAAAATTATAAGAATAATAAACATACTAGAAGTAATAGTCTTAATACTACTACTTTCTTTTAGTACGATAAAAATTATCACTTGGAACAAAGAGAACTTTGAAACAAAAGAACTAATAAAAGAAATAAATACATATAAAGAATCAAAAAATGATACACCAAATTTAAAAGATTCTAAGAGTAAAAACAACGATACAATTGGATGGATAAAAGTAAATAATACTAACATAGATTATCCATTCGTACAATCAAATGACAATAATTATTACTTAACACACAACTTTAATAAAAAGAAAACATCATCTGGATGGGTATTTTTAGATAAAAGAAATAATAAAAACTTAAATAATAAAAATAATATAATATATGGTCACTCAAGAAAAGATAAATCAATGTTTGGTACTTTAAAAGACACTCTAAATAAAAAGTGGTATAAGAACAAAGATAATCTAATCATCAAAATAACAACCGAAACTAAAGAATATAATTATGAAATATTTTCAATTTATACCATTGAAAAAGAAAATTATTACTTACAAACAGTCTTTAAAACATCAAAAGAATATAAGACTTTTCTAAATATTTTAAAAGAAAGAAGTATTTATAATTTTAATATTAATTTAGAAAATACAACTTCAATCCTAACACTAAGTACTTGCTATAAAGAAAATCAAAGAGTAGTAGTCCACGCTAAGTTAACAAACTAATGCATAATTTCAAAACTTATCCATAAGATTTAATGGAGGAATTATGTTTAAAATAGGTGATTTAGTTACAAGAAAAAAATATGGTAATGACATCATATTTAAAATTGACAAAATAGAGAATAACGTTATTTATTTAAAAGGTTTAGATGTAAGACTATATGCTGATACTAAAGAAGATGACTTAATACTTGCTACAATTCCTAAAAAAAAAGAAATAGTTAACCCTGTAAGAACGTTAAAAACTGATAACTATTTTTATATACCAGGAACTATACTACATCTAGATGGAGATAATGAATACCTAGAAAAATGTATGAATTTCTATAAAGAACAAAAAATAAAATGTTATGGCTACACATATAAAGAAAATGAATTCAAAGATAATATAAAGAAACTTCTAATAACACATAATCCAGATATCTTAGTTATAACTGGACACGACGCACATTATCAAAAACGAAAGAATAATGAAACATATAAGAATAGCAAATATTTTATAGAAACAGTACTAGAAGCAAGAAAAATAAAAAAGAATCACGAAGATTTAGTAATTATCGCAGGAGCCTGTCAAAGTGACTATGAAAATATAATAAAAGCTAAATCAACATTCGCATCAAGCCCAAAATCAATAAACATACACGCACTAGATCCAGCAATCATTGCATCAACTATCGCTTTAACAGATAAAACAGAAAAGATAGATATAGAAAAACTACTATCAAAAACTAAATATGGAAGTGATGGAATAGGTGGAATCATAATTAATGGAATGATGCACACTGGGTATCCAAGAAAGGATAAAAATTGAATATAAATAAAATTAAGAATGATGTTATTGCTTTAAAAGATACTAAACTAAAAATAAAAGTAAATATCGGAAGAAACAAGTATGAATATTATGAAGGAATAATAGATAAAATATATAATAATCTATTTACTATAAAAACTAACAAAGGATTGAAGTCTTATACATACACTGATGTAGCTATAAAGCAAGTAATACTAAGCAAATTTACTTAAAAAGATTGATATTCAAAAATATTTGTAATATAATTAAATTAACAAAATGTTAAGGAGGTACTTATGGAAATTACATCAGTTAGAATTCGTAAGGTTGAAAGAGAAAATTCTCGTATGAAAGGAATCGCATCAGTAGTAGTAGACAATGCTATCGCTATTCACGATATTAGAATTATCGAAGGTGATAACGGACTATTCATTGCTATGCCAAGTCGTAAGACTCCAGTTGGTGAATATAAAGATATAGCTCATCCAATCAACCAAGAAGTAAGAACAATGTTTGAAAAAGCTATTCTTGATGCATATGAAAATGCAGAAGATGAAGAAACAAAAGAAGATAACGAATAATTTGTAATCTTAAAGCTACTTAATGTAGCTTTTTTTCATATATTAAATCTTACAGCATAAGATTTAATATCGGGGGAAAATATATGGATAAAAAAGATATAAATGAAACATTCAATCATATGATTACACTAAATGAAAGAAAAAATATAGTACTTTCAGGAATAAAAAAATTAAATAGTTTTGATGATTCAGAATTTTTCGTAGATAGTATTATGGGAGCTATTCTCATTAAAGGAGATAATTTAGAACTATTAAAACTTGATACATTTCAAGGAACATTATCTATAAAAGGAAAAATAAATTCAGTAAACTATTTAGATGATAACAAAAAAATAAGAACAGAAAATATAATGGCAAGGTTATTTAAATAATGGATTTAAATGAACAAATAATCTCATTTATATTTTCTTTTTTATATGGAGTAATTGTACAAAAACTATATCAATTATCATATGAACACATACATACTAAAAAACAAATATATAGTTTTTTAAATAGTTTATTATTTATGATAAATATAACACTAATATATTTTAAGATATTCTATTTAATAAATGATGGAATAATAAACACAATTTTTATCATAATAACCATAACTACTTTCTTATACTTTAATAATAAAAATTTACAAAAAAAATGTAAAAATATGTGTAATTAATTGTATTTACGTCTATAGAATATTATAATTATAGATGAAAATGGGGTTAATATGAAAAAGATGAGTCAAAAAACAAAATTTAGAGTGACTTTTTATACAATAGGCCTTATAATATCTATTGTACTTTGTACAACTTCTTTTTTAACAAACGGACGTCAAATAGTCGATAATAAAAAAGAAATGCAAAAATTAGAACAAGAGTATCAAAACAAGCTAGCTGAGGAAGAAGAACTAAAAAATGAAATAAATAAACTACAAGATCCTGAATATATGGCTAGATATGCTCGTGAAAAATACTTATATTCTAAAAATAATGAAATAATAATTAAAATAGAAGAATAGGAAAAGGCCAAATGGAAGAAGTTTATAATTTTATAAAGAAAGATATAGAATTAAAATCAGACGATATAATTGTCATTGGTGTTTCTGGAGGACCAGACTCAATGGCACTTTTATATATAATGAACGAATTTAAAAATAAAATTGGTTTTAAGATTGTATGTGCTCACGTAAATCATAATAAAAGAGTAGAAAGTGAGCAAGAAAAAATAGATTTAGAAAACTATTGTAAAGAAAACGATATAATATTTGAATACATTAAGATAACTAAATGGGGTGACGATAACTTTCATAATGAAGCAAGAAGTGTTAGATATAACTTCTTCGAAGAATTAGTTGAAAATTATGGAGCTAAATATTTAATGACAGCTCATCATGGTGATGAGCCGCCAGGCGAAGCTGTATCTGCTCGACGAGCCGATCGGCGGCGTGGACCCGGCCACGCGCGACTACATTCTGAACACGATCATCAGCAACTACAACCCGGAGGCGGCGGTGGTGATCTCCACGCACCTGATCGCGGACGTGGAGAAGATCCTGGACGACGTGATCTTCCTCGACCGGGGCTACGTGGTGCTGGAGAGCTCCGTCGATGAGATCCGGGAGACGCGCGGCGTGAGCGTGGACGCACTGTTTCGGGAGGTGTTCAAATGCTGAGGAAATTGATCAAGCACGAGCTGCGCGCGACGGGGCGCGTGATGCTGCCGCTTCTGGCGCTCGAGCTGGTGGCCGCGGTGGGCGGCAATATCTCCACATACAGGCTGCTGGAGACGAGCAATGGCGTGCTCAACACGCTGGGCATTGTGCTGCTGATGGGTTTTA
>SFTR01000054.1 GCA_004560915.1 bacterium
AAGAACATCATCACGAACTATTCTTTCATTTAGAATAACTGCATCTTCATAGTTATAACCATTATAAGTCATGAATGCTACAACTAAGTTTTTACCTAAGCCTATTTCTCCTTTATCAGTAGAAGGTCCATCAGCAATTATTTCTCCTTTATGAACTTGTTCACCTTTCTTAACAATTGGTCTTTGATTATAACAAGTTTCATTATTACTTCTTTGATAACTAACTAGTTCATAAGTATGTTTTTCCTCTAAACCTTTAACTATGATCTTTTTAGCATCAACGTATTCTACTACACCATCTAAGTCACATACTACTGAGCAACCAGAATCACGAGCTATAGCAGCTTCTACTCCAGTTCCTACAATAGGAGCTTCTGTAATCATTAGTGGTACAGCTTGTCTTTGCATGTTTGCACCCATTAGTGTACGGTTAGCATCATCATGTTCCATAAATGGAATCATACTTGTTGTAACAGATACAATTTGTGATGGTGAAACATCTATATAATCTACCTTCTCACGAGGAACGATCATATTATCTTTATTATATCTAACTGGAACTGTCTCTGAAGCAATATATCCATTGTCATCTACATCAATTGTAGCTTGACTAATGTAGTAATCTTCTTCTTCATCAGCAGTCATATATACTATTTCATCAGTTATTTTATTATCAACAACTTTTCTATATGGAGTCATTATAAATCCATATTCATTAATTCTAGCATAACTAGCAAGTGATGTAATAAGTCCAATATTTTGACCTTCTGGTGTCTCGATAGGACAAATTCTACCATAGTGAGATGGGTTAACATCACGAACTTCCATACCAGCTCTATCTCTTGATAAACCACCTGGACCTAAAGCACTAAGTCTACGTTTATCATTTAATTCTGATAATGGGTTTATTTGATCCATGAATTTAGATAGTTGACTGCTACCAAAGAATTCTTTTAAAGAAGCAGTAACTGGTCTAATATTAATTAATGATTTTGGAGTAACAGCATCAATCTCTTGAGTAGACATCTTATCTCTAATTTGTCTTTCCATACGTGCAATACCAATTCTAAATTGATTTTGAATTAATTCTCCAACTTGTCTTACACGTCTATTTCCTAAGTGATCTATTTCATCATACTTACCAATACCATATAATAAACATATATAATATGATAATGATGCATAAACATCAGATATAGTTAATCTCTTAGTATCAATAGTTTGATCATTACCTATAATCTTAATAACTTTTTCATCTTCATCATTAGAATATACAAGAACTTCTTGAATTTTATTGTATGTATCTAATTCTTCATTGATAGTTACTTCTTTTACTCCATATCCATTTTCAAAATATGGTTTAATAGTTTCAAGAATATCTTTAGTAATTACTGTTCCTTTTTTAACAATAACTTTTCCATCAATTTCTATATCTTGAGCTATTTTAGCATTAAGAAGTCTATCTAATACATTAAGTTTCTTATTGAATTTATATCTACCAACTTTACCTAGATCATATCTAAATTTATCAAAGAATCTAACGATTAATTGGTTTTTAGCTGAATCTAATGTAGCTGGTTCACCTGGTCTTAATTTTTCATATATTTCTATTAATGCTTCATCAGTATTCTTAGTAGAATCTTTTTCTAAAGTATTAATTAAATATTCATCTTGACCAAATAATTCAAGTATTTCATCGTCACTTGAAAGACCTAAAGCTCTTAATAATGTGGTAACAGGAACTTTACGAGTTCTATCTATTCTTACATATAAGATTCCTCTAGCATCAAGTTCATATTCAAGCCAAGTACCTTTATTAGGTCTAACTTCACTTGTAATGATATTTCTACCACTCTTATCCACTTCATTCTTGTAATAACAAGATGGTCCCATAACAAGTTGTGAATTGATAACTCTCTCAGCTCCATTAATTATAAATGAACCAGTATCAGTCATTAAAGGCACATCACCTAAGAATACTTCTTGTTCCTTAACTTCACCAGTTTCATTAATAAATAATCTAGCTTTTACTTTTAAAGGTGCAGAATATGTAACTTTTCTTTCACGACTCTCTTTAACAGAATATTTAGGCTCATCAAAATAATAATCACCAAATTCTAGTGATAATGAACCAGAAAAACTTTCAACAGGAAAAATATCCTCAAATACTTCCTTGATTCCTTCCTTTAAAAATAAGTCAAATGAACTTTTCTGAATTTCTAATAAATTAGAAAGTCCTAGCGTACTACGCTTTGTTGAGAAACTTCTTCTTTCTCTATGGTCACCAAATTTTACTATTTTGTATGCCACTTTTTCACCCCAATCCTAAATTTTTAAAGAACACAAATTTTAAAAATAAAACAAATGTACTGCAATATAAAATTTTACCACACACTATTTCAATAAGTCAATTACTTTTTATGAAAAATGTCAAGTAAATTTATATTATTTTACTTTAAATATAAAGTAGCCTTTATCTTTGTTAATTATTTCTACTTTTCTTTGTTCTTCAAGAATCTTCTTTATTGATAAAGCACCTTGATCTTTACGAATAACGAAATATAATGTTCCGTCTACATCTAAATGATCAAAAGCACCTTCTAATATCTCTAATAATTTAGTTTTACCTACTCTAATTGGTGGATTAGTAATAATTACATTGTATTTATTTTTAATATTTGAGTATGCATCACTTATAAATGCACTTCCATTAAACTTAGGATAACGTTTAATATTTCTATTTGTTAAATGAACAGCTCTTTTATTAACATCAACCATATCTACATATGAATCCGTAAGAACACTTACTACTATTCCTATGAATCCATAGCCGCAACCTACATCTAATACATTTACGTTAGTTATATTTTCTTTTAGATATGTTTCTAATAATAATTTGCTTCCATAATCGACATTCTTTTTACTAAACACACCATTATCGCTATAAAACGTGAAAAAAGAAGAATCATATTTATAACTTAATTCTCTAATTTCACTCTTTAAGTTCATATCATTTTCAAAATAATGACTCATATAATTCTCCTTCTCTTATATACGCAAAAAAGCCTTTATACAAGGCTCATAGTTAAATTAAGCTAATTCTACAGTAGCGCCAGCTTCTTCTAATTTAGCTTTTAATTCTTCAGCTTCACTAGCAGGAATTCCTTCTTTAACATTTCCACCAGCATCAGCGATATCTTTAGCTTCTTTAAGTCCTAATCCAGTAGCTTCTCTAATTACTTTAATTACTTGTAATTTTTGAGCTCCAGCACTCTTAAGAACTACATTCTTAACACCTGTATCTGCTTTTTCTACTAGGATCAACACCAAATTCTTCTTTCATCATATCAACTAATTCTTTAACTTCAAGAATAGTTTTTTCTTTTAAAGCTTCAATAATATCTTTGTTTTCAATCTTTGCCATATTAATTATTTCCTCCTTCTTCTAACTTTTCAGCATATAGATTTAATCCAATACTTAAATTTCTTACATGTTCCATTAAACCACCAGCAAACATTGTAAGTAATCCTTCCATACTTGGAATAGTTGCATATTCAGCAATAACTTTACTATCAGCAAATTCTGAATCAATATATCCCACTCTAACTTCAAGAGCTGGATGTTCTTTAGCAAACTTACTAACAACTTTGATTGGTTCAATAATAGAATCAGCAAAAAGATAAGCATTAGGTCCTTCCATGTAATCATTTAATTTAATATTCTTTTTAGTTAACGCTAAATTCATAAGAGTATTTTTATAAATTTTTACATCAGAATTAACTTCTCTTAAACTTCTTCTTAACTCTGCAAATTCACTAACTGTTAAACCTTGATAATTTAATAACAAAAATGTTTTAGAATTATCTAATTTTTCAGTTATTTCTTTTACAACAGCTTCTTTTTGTTTAAGTATCTCTTTACTTGCCATATAGTCTCCTTTCATAAATTAAAAAGTTTCCTCATGACAAGGAAACTCGTAATAATCGTCATTATTCATTGTTTCCTCGGTAAGATTTACTTCTGTACTTACTGTCTTTGGTCACTTCACGAATTTGATTATACAATATTATTTTTAAAATGTAAACCCCTATTTCTAAGATTTTTTAACTTTTATAGTTATTTAGTATAAATAACATATGGATTACTAGCACTACCATTACCCTCACTATAACCAGCATCATATCTAAGTGTAATCATAGGCTTAACATAAGATTCTACACTTGGTGGAAGTCCATTTGTTAAATAGTATCCATTAGGTGCTTGAAAGTTATTTGAATTATATAAATTTCCAACTACTACTTCAGAAGATGTGAAATATCGCAATGGTGATATAGTATAAAAGCCTGATGTATTAGGAGATGTGGCATTACTTTTTTTAAGCAAATGTAATTCAGAAAGACTAACTAAACCAACAGGATATTTTAATTTGGCTTTATCATTACTAACGCAAAATCTATCTGTAATATTTTTGCAGTATAATTCATCATTAAGATTATAATTTTTAAATTTTATAGTTTCATATCCCATACCATATCCAGTAACATTATTTGTAGAAGCCCAGTTACCATAATCAATAACACTTCTATCATTACAATATACACTATCTTCCAAATATTTAGCAAAATCTAACATGTTTTTTTCAAACCAATCTTCTATATATGTTTTAATTATTGAATTATCTTTATTAACATTATCATTATTAATCATAGAATTTAATGCATCCTCAACACTATTTCCATTTTTCAAAACTATATAATATATATGATAATCATCACCATCATATCTAAGACCCGTTATATAATATATTTCACCATTTTTACAAACATCTGAGTTACTAAAACAAGTATAATGTCTATTTGCAATAGATGAAGGAGATACATTAGAAATTTCTTTTATATCATTTTTTAAATAATAATTTCCATTTTTATATTCAAAACCATTAGAATATTTATAAGTATAAGTTTTTAAATTTCCACCAGATGAAATAAAAGTCATCTCTTTATAATTAGTTTTATATTTTTTTGTTTCATTTTTATTATACATATAGCCAACATAACCAATAGAATCATAACCATCATTAAATTTTGATTTTCCAATTGAACGAATAACAGTATCATTGTAACATTGTTTTTTACCATCAACAACGTTTGGCTCACCATTATATAATAATCTAACTCCACCCATATCAGTAGTTCTTATTATTTGCCAGCAATAATTTCCAAATAACACATTATTTTTATTTAGTATTTTTTTAACATCATCATTTGTTTCAGCTCTATAATAATATATATCTTTATCTCCTGCTATATTAAGTGAGTCCCTATGAGTACCACTGTATTTTTTTACTAGACCATCATTCATTTCTTCATCTTTTAAAACATCATAAAGTGATGAATAAGAAGAACCACATATTTTTTCATCATCATTACATTTACAATATTCTTTAAAATCATAATCATCATCAGTCACATATTCATAATTATTGTCTTTATCTTTTCCACAGAATAAAAATGCTTTAGGATTTTCATAAGTACCTAATTCGCTATCATAATAGTATGTAACATATCCTTTACAATCAGAACCTTTATATTTAATAGTACCTATATATTTATCAGAACTATTTTGAAGATCTTGAAGACAAACTGTTTTTTTATCATTTACAGGAGTACTATAACTTTCTGGACATATCTTAGTTTGGTCAATTGAAGAATTACAATAATCTTCAACAAAAAGATTAGCTGCATCTTTTACTTGTACTTCTTGAATATGCATGCTTTTAATAACGCCTTCATTATAAATTTTTAATGCAGCAGGTACAGCAATCAATGTTAATAAAGCAATTATAGCAATAACAGCTAATAATTCTATTAATGTAAAACCATTTTTATTTTTCATATCTTCACCTATTATAAGTATAACACAATAAAATTATATTACAATTAAAAAAGTAAAGATTACTCTTTACTTTTTAGCAATTATAACTTCTATCTTAGTAGTTCTAGATGAATAAGATAATTTCAAGTCGCTTCCTGTTACCATTACTGGTACTTCATATGTACCTGGCTCTAAATCTGATAAATCAACATATGCCTTAATATCCTTAGAATCTAATTTATCTAGTACTGATTTAACACCTTTTACTACAACATCTACTTTAGTATCACTTGCATTTTTAGCAAGAGGTTTGTACTTATTTGTATCTAAGTGTTCAAATACTATTGGTATATCTTTAAATTCTTTAGATGTCTCACCTTCCATTTTAACTTTAATAGTTATTGCTGTATCAGACATTGATCTAACACCTGTAGGTTTAACTATTGTTTCTTGGAATGTCTTATCTTTACTAAGTCCATTTACATCTATTTCTACTTCAATTTCACTAATATCTTTAAGTACATCTTCTTCACCATATAATGTAATATTATTTACATTTGATGTAATTGAACTAATAGCACTACCACTAGCGACATCTCCAACTGGAACAACTTTAACTGGAACTGTCTTACTTGGACTAGATATTTCTACAGTAGCAGTAATTGTACCTGGAACTATTTCTATATCTTTAATTTCAGTACCTTTTTCATCATATGCTATTAACTTAACATTTTCTAAAGTATATGTTCCAGCACTATTAGCATTTAATGCATTTACATCAACTAATGCTTTAACACTTGCAACCTTCTCTAGTTTTTCTTTATATGATTTAATAATTACTTCATCTCTATCAAGTTTAATAGAACTAATTACTAATGTACTACCAAGTTTATCTTTATTTAATATATCTGTTGTAACTGTACGAGAAGCACTAACCTTAGGATATATAACTATTGTAGCTCTTGATGGGTCTACTTTATAATCTAATGATTTAATTGGATTATTATATTTAATATTTACTTTATGAGTACCAGCAGATAATCCTGTTAAATCTAAACTTAATTTATGATCTCCAAGTTGTTCTGCTAAGTATAAATCGCTCTTTCTACCCATAAGAACTATATCAGCAGTTTCAGGTATACCTTCTACTACATATGCTTCTTCATTATATTCTGCAACAACCGGTTGATTTGATAAAACTATTGCTTCCGTTTCAACTAAATTAATAACTTTTCTATCAACTGCAAAGAATGCAGCAAACGCACATATAAGTGATACATATATAAGAGTATTTGGTTTATTTAAGAACTTATCTAAATTACCATTTTTACTACTTAACTTATCACCTACAAAATAAACTGCTTTAGATATAGGTGTTACTAATATTACATCTATTATTCTATATAATACTTTAAAGACCTTAGCGAAGAATTTACCTATTTTCTTAAATATTTTTTTCATTATCTTCACCTTCGCTTTCTACTGTATCAGCTTCATAGAATGTTTCTTTCTTAGGTTGTAATTCTTCTAATAATAACATTCTAGCATCATCTAAAGATAAATTATAATTTAAGTCACTTTGTATAGCTATTGATATTCTACCAGTCTCTTCACTAACTACTACTGAAATACAATCTGATATTTCACTAATTCCAAGAGCTGCTCTATGACGAGTACCAAGTCTCTTAGATATGTTTGGATTTGAACTAGTTGGGAATACACTACCTGCACAAGTTATCTTATCACCTTGAATTATAACACCACCATCATGAAGTGGATTATTCTTCCAGAATATTGATATTAATAACTCACTAGTTATATCAGCATATAACTTAGTAGCAGGTTCTATATATTGAGCTAAACTATAATCTCTTTCTATTACTATTAAAGCTCCAATCTTATTCTTCTTTAAATAATCAAGAGCATTTATAATCTCATATACTACTTTTTCTCTCTCATCAACAGTAAGATTTTTATGTCTTCCTAATAATTGGCTTCTTCCTATACTTTCAAGAGCGTTTCTAATCTCAGGTTGAAATATAATTATCAAAGCAAGAGGTCCCCAAGAAATAACATATTCTAAAATAATACCTACAGTATTTAAATTTAAAACTCCACTTAAGAATTTTAATAATACTATAATTATTACTCCTTTAAATATTAATGTTAATTTAAAATTATTTCTAGAATATTTAAGTAATTCATAAAACATAAACCAAACTACCATAATATCTAGAACTTTAGCAGCAATTTTTAATATTGTTGTATATATCATTTGATACCTCCATCTTCTATTAAAATATTATACACTAATTATTAATCTATTTCCATATATTTAAAATATGTTTACAAAATAAATCATTTATTATATTTTATGTTAAACTATAAATATGAATAAGAACGAATTAAGAAAATTTTATAAAATTGTTAGAAAAAATATACAAAATAAAGAAGAACAAAACTCTATAATTTTAAATAAAGTTATTGCAAATAAAAAAGTATTAGATAGTTCTACTCTATTAATATATGTATCCTTTAATGATGAAGTAGATACTATAAATATAATAAAGTATTTTCTAGGTAAAAAGAAAATTGCTGTACCAAAAATAGAAGATAATACTATGAATTTCTATTATATAAATAGTTTAAATGATTTAAAACCTGGATACTTTAATATATTAGAACCTGCTACTAATTTAAAAGTAGAAACTTTTACTAACACTACTTGTATAGTACCAGCTATATGTTATGACTCTAATAATTATAGAGTTGGATATGGTAAAGGCTTCTATGATAAATTTTTAACAAATAAAAATATTTATACTATAGGTATCTCATACAAAGAAACTCTTATCAATAAGATACCAATAGATAAATATGATATTAATTTAAATGAAGTTATAAGTCCATTTTAACTACAACTATATCTTTATATATAAATATTCCACTTTTATCAGGATATTCTTTAGCACTTTCTAGCAACTTTAAGATTTCTTCTTCATCATCCTCACTAACTTCTGCATCCACTACATCAACACCAAGTAAATTAAAAGCAGCAATAGTATCTTCATTAATCTTTAAGAAAGTCCAGTTAACACCTTGTTCACTATAATATGTCTTACTAGAAAATGGATTTTCAAATAATAACTTTTCATTATCTTTTCTATATAAATAATATTTTTTAGGATATTCTAAATCACTATAACCATCTAACTCTTCTATTCTTATTTGAAGTCTATTTAAATACTGAAAACTCGCTTCAGTAGATTGTTTGGCCATAACAAATGATTTATTAGCACTTACCATCATGCCAAAAGATATAACTACTAAAACAACAATCATAGTATTACTAAAATACCTTCTAAATTTAACCTTTTTAATAACATCAAAATTATTAAGTAATAGAGATACACCAACTGCATAAAACACAGAATATGCCATTAAAGTAATTGTATGATAAAACTGATATGGTTTTAAAAAGCAAAATATTCTTGGTGAAAATATAAGTATTATTATAAGAATTATATATAAAAACATATTCTTAGTATTATATTTTAATAATGTAATAAACACTCCAATAAACATAACTATCTTAAGTAATAAATGTATACTATCAGGAAACATTGCTCCAAAAGATGTATTTAACAAAGTACGAAGATATCCTTTAATTAAATCAATATTATAATTTATACTAAACATTTGGTCAGCAAATTGATAACTATTCATTTCAATATTAAATATATATGTAGATAGTTTAACACCTAATATATAAATAACTACTCCTATAAAACCATATAATACATATTTAAATATATCTTTAAATAGTTTCTTACTATCATCAAAGTTAAGGATTAATGTTCCTACACAAAGAACTATTATTAATGGTAAGAACGATTGATATATAGATGTACAAAAACCAATTAATAAAGATGATAACAATAGTTTAAACTTATTATTAGAATATTTAAGTATATAAACAGACAATATAGATAATAAATACCCTATACCTATAGAAAACTGCCATGGTAAATATGTATATGCTATTACATTAGTTGGAAAAGCCATCATAACAGTACTAACTAATATAGTATGACTATCCTTTTTAATATTAAATATTTTACCAAGTAATACACCACTTATAGAAAACAATATACCATTCATTATTAAAGCTAAAAATGGAACTGGATAATAATTAAATATAAGTCCTATAATAGCCCAACCCCATCTTCCAACTGAAAGATATAATTTATAATCAGATAACTTATTAAGAATAACATAATCATCTATACCATCTATATTAATAATAGAATTTGTACCAGCAAATCCATAAGTAACAATAAATATAACAAATAAAATTACTAATACTCTTTTATTATCTCTTAAAAATTTTTCTATTTTTTTCATACTAATCACATCTAAAGTATAAAAGAATTACATAAAAAAAGCAACTAAGTTGCTTTCTTATTTTGTACTAATAGTTTAATAGCAGGTTTCTTTCAAAGGTAAACTATATTATTATATTAACTATAAAGTTAGATTGTTAGCTGATTCTTTGATATTAAAGGATATCATGATGAAGATTATGAACACCTAGATAACTACTAATATTATAGGTAATTGTTTCTTCATATGTATCATTTTTAATTTTTATGCTACATATTGTTTTATTATTAAAGATATTTTTTGTTTAGCTTTCGTAGTAGCAGTTACTTTAACATCAGTGGTTACCTTACTAATAGCACCAGTTGATTCTACGATACTGTCAATAGTATATCCACCAGTTACGGATGTAGCTGTTTTATTTTTATAATCTTTATAAGTGTAACGATATGATGGCTTTACAGCAGCATCTATATTCCAGCTAACATTCTGATTAGCTTTAACAGTGAAAGTTGAACTTTTACCACTAGCTTTATCATCTTTAGTATAAGTTTTACCATCGTAAGTTAAGGCTAAATCTTTTTCATAATAAATGGTAGCTGTTGCACTTTTTCCACTAGGTGTTTTGGCAGTTACCGTAATTGTAGCACCATTAGAACAATTTTTAGGATTAGAAGAAACGCTAATAGCACCGGTATTTTTATTAATAGTCATACAGTTCGTATTACTTAATGAATAAGTAACTTTTCCACTAGAATTTTTAACTTTAGCTGTAGCTTTAGCAGTTTTAATACCATTAACATGAAGAGTATTTCTACTTAAGGATAAAGAAATTTTTTCTTCTTTCTTAGGCACTATTTTTTCCCACTTAGCATATAAAGTAGTATCTTCTTTTAGAAGAGCATTATTACGGATTTGAGTTTCATTTTTATCATACCATCCTTTAAAAGTATAACCAGTATATATAGGATTTTTTGGCAGGATAAGTTCAGCACCTTTATTAATAGTAATAGAGTCAACAGCACTACCACCTTTAGAGTCAAAAGTAATAGTAATTGTTTCAACTTTTTTTTCGTAAATAGCTTTTAGTTTAATACTCTTATTAATTTTAGTATTAAAGTCAAATGGTTTATCAGATAAGACATCTTCTTTTTCTTTAATACCAACTACTTCATACCAGGCAATAAATGATTCTCCTAAATCTTTTTGAGTTTTAATGTCTTTTTCATTAATGTTTTGTTGATATTTAACCTTAATAGTTTCTTCTTTGGCACCATTATTAAAATCAAAAGTGACATCAAACTTACGATTGAAAAACCATAGTAAGAAAATAATTATAGCAATGAATAAAATACCAAATACAATAGCAATAATTTTTTTCTTATTTTTGTCTGTTTTAGTCATATATTATTTCTCCTTTAATTTATTGTACTATAATAATTATTAAAAATCAAATTATATTTATACTTTACATCTTCTAGTTCTTATCAAAATGATTTGCTATGATTACATCAGAATTTTTTATATGTAGATAAGTTATTTTCTACTTTGTACCCATGAACCTTGCACATTTTAAATCACATGCTTCTAATATATTATTAAACTTAGTATATTAAGAACTACAAAAAATTTAAAATCTAAAAAGCATGAAAAAGAAGAAATAATTAATAGATTTTTATTAGATAATGAATCTATTTTATTTGTTTATGATGACTAATACTATTAAGCCCTAGAACATTAAATAATTGGATTAAAAATATAAAGAGTGATTACAATATAATTAAATAAAAGATAGGTCATTTTACTATAGCAAAGGTAACAAAATAAAATAAAAAGCAATTGCTTGCTTATTTACTTTCAACTAATAATTTAATTGCTGTTTTCTCTTTACCATCAATAATTACATCATAAAAAGCTGGAGTACATATTAAATTCATACCAAGTGGAGCAACAAAACCTCTAGCTATAGAAATTGCCTTAATAGCTTGATTTACTGCTCCTGCACCTAC